>NZ_JBEPDB010000003.1:0-229770 GCF_040300025.1 Dactylosporangium sp. NPDC000555
GCCACGGGCCACGGGCCACGGGCCACGGCCAGCCTCCGCAAGCCGCCATCACGCCACAGTCGGGGGGCTCGCAGGGCCACCAGCACGCCACAGCCCGTTTCGCGGCCACGGGCCATGGGCCATGGGCCACGGGCCACGGGCCACGGGCCACGGGCCACGGGCCAGCCTCTCAGGCCGCCATCACGCCATAAGCCGGCCTCGCGCCACAGCCAGCCGCAGGGGCAGCCTCGCGCCACGGGCCGCATCGGGCCACGGGCCGCATCGGGCCACGGGGCGCTCTGGGCCACGGGCCCTCGGGCCGCTGCCATCTTGGGACGCGCCGCGCGAGGCGTGGAATCGGGGCGGCGACGCCATTGGGTGGCCGGGCGCACACGGAAGGTGGAGCGGCCACTGACCGGTGGTCCGCTCGTGCGCGCGCCGCTGGCTCTCACGGGTGCCGTGAGGGCCGACCTGCGGCTAGCCGCCTCAGCGGACTTCCCCGACACGGGCCGCGGCCGGGTGGCTCAGGTCACGTCGTCCCAGGACGCCTTGACGGCGGGCTGCTGGGCGGGCGCCGGCGTCACCGCCGAGGCCGCGGCCGGGGTCACGGCCGACTTCGCGACCGAGGCGGCCGACTCGGCGTCCCGCTTGACCTGATCGGCCACGCCTCGCACGTCGTCGTAGATGCCCTGCAGCGGCTTGCGCAGCGCGGCCTCGTCCTCCTCGCTCAGCAGGTGCTTGCGCAGGAAGGTCTTCGGGTGCAGGTCCTCGAGCTGGATGTCGGTGCCCAGCTCCTTGCTCAGGTCGCCCGTCGCGTTACGGGCCATCTGGCGGACCTGGCGCAGCATCCTCATGCCATCGCTGATCGCCTTCGGCAGCCGGTCGGGACCGAAGATGAACAGCCCGACCAGGATGATCACGATGAACTCCCAGCCGCCAATGTTCTCCAAGCCCATGTGCCGGCCCCTCCCCTGCTCTCACGCGCAAGACTACGCACTCCCGGGGCGGTTCCGGGAGAGCCGTCAGGTCACTTCGCGTCGGCGACGAGCGTCACGGGGGCCTTGGCTCTCGACGTACCGCGGAGATATTGCATTTCCACCGTGTCTCCCGGCGCATATTTGCGCACGAGCGCCGTGAGATCCCACGACTCCTCGACCGGCTTGCCGTTCACGGCCATGACCACGTCGCCGGCCTTCAGGCCGGCGGCCTCGGCCGGGCCACCGGCCTGGACCGTGGACAGCCGGGCGCCGCCGAGCGGGTTCTGGTATGCGGTGTCGACCTGCACGCCCATGACCGTGCGGCGGGCCTTGCCGGTGTTGATGATGTCGGACGCGATGCGCCGGGCGTGGTTGATCGGGATGGCGAAGGCGAGGCCCACGTTGCCCGCGCTGGCCTGGTCCTCGGAGAGGGTCCCGATCACGGAGTTGATCCCGACCACGCGGCCACTGGCATCGAAGAGCGGGCCGCCCGAGTTGCCCTGGTTGACGGCGGCGTCGGTCTGAATGGCCGAGTAATACCGGGCGGTGCCGCCCTCGCTCGTGCGGATGGGGCGGTCGAGGTAGCTGACCACGCCATACGTCACCGTGCTGGTCAGCCCCAGCGGCGCGCCGACGGCGACCACCGGGTCGCCGACCTGCACCTGGTCGGAGTTGCCGAACTCGACGGGCGCGAGCTTGCCGTCCGGCAGGCCGTTGGTGTCGATCTTGAGCACCGCGATGTCGGACTCCGGGTCGCTGCCGACCACGCTCGCCGCGGCCGCGGTGGCATCGCTGAACCGGATCGTCGCCGGACCGCTGCTGCCCTCGACGACGTGGTTGTTCGTGATCACGTGGCCGTCGCCGGACACGACGAACCCGGAGCCGAGTGACATGCCGTTGCCGACCCGGATACTGATCGTGACGACGCTGGGGAGCACCTTCTTGACCAGCCCGGCGATCGACTCGGGGGCTCGGTTGTTCAGCGGCGCGTTGCCGAGCTGAGTGCCGCCGAGCATCGCACCGCCGCCGCCGACCGCGAAGACGTATCCGAGTGTGCCGCCGAGCGCACCGGCCAGCAGCGCCGTCACGATCGACACGACGAGTACGAGACCGATGCCGACCCGAGGCCCGGGCGAGGGCGGCGGCGGCTTCTCGAGCTCGGGAGCCTCCTCTGGCTGGGTCTTGACCACGACGATCGGCGCGTCGGGATCACGCCACGGATCGGCCAGCGCGTCGGACCACCAGCTGTTGGGCGCCGGCTGCGGCCCTGCCGCCTGAGGGGAGTTGGGTGCGGCCCAACCGGGGCGCGACCCCCAGCCACTCCCGCTGACCGGCGCGCCGGGGCCCGGCTGACGCCAGGCCGAACCGTCTGTCACGATCGGCTCCTCCGTCCGTTTCGCATCCAGCATTACACGCCCCGGCATCACGCATGCGGGGGCGAGGTCTCCTAGGCTTGCGGTCAATCGACTCACTCTGAGGGGTGTCCCATTACCGCTTCCGCTCGGACCGCTGATTTCATCGACGGGTACGTGTCCGAGGACCCGGTGCTCACGGCCGCTCGCGAGCAGGCGTTCGAGCTGGGCATCAACGCGGTGAGCCGGGGCTGCGGGGCGGCGCTGCGGGTGATCGCCGCGGTGAGCAACGCCAAGGCGGTGGTCGAGGTCGGCACCGGCACCGGGGTGAGCGGCGGGTGGCTGCTGCGCGGGATGCGCCGCGACGGGGTGCTCACCACTATCGACTTCGAGGCGGAGCACCAGCGCATCGCGCGCCGCGTATTCTCGGCCGCCGGAAACGCGCCCTCGCGCACCCGGATCATCACGGGCCGCGCGCTCGACGTGCTGCCGCGCCTGGCCGACCGGGCATACGACCTGATCTTCGTCGACCACGACCCATGCGAGTACGGACCGGTGGTGGAGGCCGCGGAGCGGCTCCTGCGGCCCGGCGGCACGCTGGCACTGGCGGACGCCCTGGCCGGCGGACGGGTCAGCGATCCCACGATGAGGGACGTGGAGACGGTACTTCTTCGTGAGGCGGTCAAATCGATCCGCGACAGCGACTCCTGGATCCCGACCCTCCTCCCCCTCGACGACGGTCTGCTACTCGCCGCTCGCGCACAGTAGCAACTCGGCAACCCCCGCCGAAAACTGTCGTACCCGCGTTCGAAGATTCCCCCATGACCGAACTCGGCATCATCACCAAGACCGTCCTGGCCGCCACGGCCCCCTTCGAGCTCGAGTGCTCCTTGCGCGCAATCGCCGGCTTCCAGCCCTGCATCCGCGACGTCGGACTGAGCGAGGGCACCGTCCGCCGGGCGTTCACCCACCCGACCGACCCGTCGTCCGCGGTCGTGACCCAGATCACCGAGCGCGACGACGGCGAGCCGGGCGTCGCGCTCACCGTGTTCAGCGCTGCGCCGCTCACCGGGCCGGAGCTGGACGCCGTCGGCGCGCGGGTGACCGCCTGGCTCGGCCTCGACGACGACCGCGCGGACTTCCTGCGCGTCGCCGAGAGCGACGAGCACGTCCGCCCGCTACTCGCTCTCGCCGCCGGCCTGCATCAGGTGCGGTTCTCGAGCCTGGCCGAGGGCGTCGTGTATTTCACGCTGGTGCAGAACTCGGCGCAGTGGCATGCGTCCCTTCGCAAGCGCCGGCTGACCGTCCAGCTGGGCACGACCGTCTCGGCGGCCGGCGAGGACTACACCGCTTTCCCCGACTTCTCTCTCCTGACCCAGCTGACGCCTACGCACCTGCTTCCCCACGTCGGCGCCGCCCACAAGGCGGTGCGCCTGGCCGAGGTGATCGGCGGCGTGGCCACGCTCGACGAGGAGCTGCTGCGCACCGGGCCGTATGACGAGGCGAGGGCGGCGCTGCTGTCGGTGCGGGGCATCGGGGCCTACACGGCGCACGCCCTGCTCCTGCGGGTGCTCGGCCGGCCCGACGCGGTGCCGCTGGAGATGGAGCAGTTCGTCAGCACCACCACCGCCGTCTATGGTGACCCGCCGCCGGCCCCGGCCGAGCTGCGCGAGCGGTATGGCCCGTGGATCGGCTGGTGGGCATATACCTGCCGCACCGCGCTGAACTGGCTGGAGCAGGAGAAGAAGGCCAGGGAGAAGGCCGGCCGGTCGCGGGGCCCGGCGGTCCGCCGGCCGCGGACGCCGGCGGGCAGCAATCGCCCGCGGGCCGCCGGCCGCGACCGCCAACCGGCGCTGTGGAGCCCGTCCGCTCCGGGTCGCGTGGCCGAAGGCGCGGTCCTCGCCGCCGACGGCGCCGCCCTCGATCCGGTTGGCGAGGGCTGAACCGGCGGGGCGGGCGCGCTCCGGTCCCGGGCCACAAGATGCCCTCCAGCGGCGTCTTGGAGCCCGGGACCTGCTCGGTGGTCGGCGTCGAGGACGTCCCGCAGGAGGGTGGCGTATATGCGGCGAACCGACGCAGACGGGGACACGCCGGCGGCGACGGCCGCGCCGCCGACCACGACGCTGGCCATCAGGAACGCCCTGCCGGTGAGGGCGTCCCTGGCACGCCGGTGCTCGACCCTCAAACGAGGTTCAAGCCGCGTAGAGCGGAGCTCAGGCCCCCTTGAAGACCGGCCGCTGCTTCCGCACGAACGCGGCGGTCGCGTTGTGGTGGTCGGCGGTGTGGCCGCAGGCCGTCTGGGCCTCGGCCTCGACGGCGAGGGCGTCGGCGAGCGAGCCGGAGCCGCCGGCGGCCAGCTCGCGCTTGATCTGGCCGTAGGCGACCGTCGGGCCGGCGGCGAGGCGGTCGGCGAGCTCGATCGAGGCCGGCAGCACGTCGTCGTCGGAGTCGGTGAGGCGGGTGAGCATGCCGAGGTCGAACGCGGTCTGCGCCGTCACGGGCTCGGCGAGCAGCAGCAACTCCACCGCCTTGGCGTGCCCGACGATGCGGGGCAGGGTCCAGGAGATGCCGGTGTCGCCGGCCAGGCCGACGTTCGCGAAAGCCATGAGGAACGCGGTCTTCGGGCCGCCGACGCGGAAGTCGGCGAGCAGGGCGAGCGACGCGCCGGCACCGGCCGCCATGCCGCGCACGGCCGCCACGACCGGCTTCGGCATACCGGCGAGCAGCGTGGCGACCGGGTTGTAGTGCTCGGTCACGGTCGACAGCGACGAACCGGTCCCGGCCTCGAGCGAGGCGACGTGCTCGCGCAGGTCCTGGCCGCCGCAGAAGGCGCGCCCCGCGCCGGCGAGCACCAGCGCACGCACGGAATCATCGTCCCGAAGCTCTTCCAGCGTGTCCCGCAGCGCCACCTTCAGCGCCACGTCCAGCGAGTTGAGGGCATCGGGCCGCTTGAGGGTGAGGATCGCGACGCCGGTATTGGTGCGTTCGACGAGTAGCTCCATCGGTACTCCTAGGCCTGTTTCATGACTGGGGTGGTAGCGAGGCGGAGTCCAGATTTCCTCTGGTGGTGGCCCGCGGGAGCCAGGCTACCGGTGTTGTGACCGGGCCTCCGTGGGACGCCGCCAGGCGGAATCTGGGCCCGCAGCCCCGCCTCAGCCATGAAACAGGCCCTCATCAGAGGGTCAGGCACGCGTCCACGAAACGGTCCGCGGCGGGGCGGAGCCGGACGGCGTGGTGGTCGAAGAACGCGGCGGCCGCGGTGCCGGCCCAGCGCTCGGGCAGCAACTCGGGCGGCAGCTGCGGGTCGCGGAACAGGAACGCGCGCCAGGCATGCACCAGCGTGAACCGCACCGCGTAGGCCTGCTCGTCGGGGGTGGCGGGGCCGACGCCGGCCACGAGCGGAGTGAGGCGCTCGACGAAATCGCCGTACGCCGCGGCGATCGCGTCGAGATCCCAGGCCCTCGCCACCATCTTGATCGCTCCTCCGGTACCGCCGGTATGCGCCGCCGTGAATCGGTCATAGCGGACACCGGCCTCCGTCAGGAGGGTGTCGACGCCCTCCCCCGGCCGCGGGGCGACCCACGTCGAACTGTCGATCGACCCGTACCCGAGGAATCCGAGGTTTGCCACGAGTCTCGCCCGCGCGCCTCGGTGCGCGGGCGGTTCGAACGTGATGAGATCGAACCGGCCCGTCCAGGCGCTCGTGGGGCCGCCCGGGCGCTGAGTGCGGTAAATGCGGGCGCCGGCGGCATCGAGGCGTCGTGCCGCCTTCGGGGTGATGCAGTAGCCCGGGCCGGTCGGCAACCGTAGAGGATGGAGCCACCCCTGCCGAACCATCCGCGACACCGCGGTACGGACGGCGGGGGCGGCGATGCCGAGGGGAGCGAGCAGGCGCACGAGAGCCGCGACCGCGGCCCGCCCACCGCGCGGGCGAAGATGGTCGCCATAGAGATCAAAGAGGGCGGACCGGGCCTGCATGGCCGCTTATTGTGACAGTTGACCGGCATTTTCCGCCACATATTGTCACAGGGTTTGCGTCCCAGTTTGGGTCTTGGGGCCATCATCAGGGAAAATCATCGTTTGGCGCGTTCGTCACGGAGTCGTCGGGTCCGGTCAGGCCCCGTGAGCAGGCGTGCCGGGCATGCGGGGACGGCTGTGCCACCTGATGTCTGGGACATCAGGAAGCGAAGGGAGACAACATGGCGGCCATGAAGCCGCGGACAGGCGACGGTCCGCTGGAGGTCACCAAGGAGGGCCGCGGCATCGTCATGCGCGTCCCGCTCGAGGGTGGTGGGCGGCTCGTCGTCGAAATGACCAAGGATGAGGCCAACGAGCTCAGTGAGGCACTGAAGACCGCCACAGGCTGAGTTCCTGCGTACGGCTCTGCTTTCGGTTTTGACTGGGTGGCCCTGGTGGTCGCTCCCATCGGTGTGCGCGCAATCCCTGGGCGAGAATCGCCCGGGTGAATGGAGGGTCCCCAGTGCTGGACATCAGGTTCGCCACAGCCCGCAGCGCCTCCGGTGCGGTGGCTGTCGTCGTGCCGTCCGGCTCCCCCGACGCCGCACTCGACCTGCTCAAGCTCGGTCCGGCCGACCTGGCGGAGTGTGCAGCGTTCCTGGAGGACGTCGAGCACTCGGGGTCGGCCGGCACCGTGCACACCCTGCCCCGGCCGGGGCGCAAGCCGTCGCGGCTGCTGTTCGCCGGCATCGGCGACGGCGGCGAGGCCGGCTGGCGGTCCGCGGGCGCCGCCCTGGCCCGCAAGGCGCGCACCGAGACCTCGCTGCGCGTCCTGGTGTCGCACGACACGGCCCCCGAGGCCATCCGCGGCCTGGCCGAGGGCCTGTGGCTGGCGTCGTACCGGTTCAGCCTCGCCGACACCGAGCCCGACCCGCTGCGGCGCGTGACGGTGGCGCTGCCCGCCACCGGCGAGACGATCGACGCGCTCGAGCAGGCCCGGGCGGTCGTCACCGCCACGGTGCTGGCCCGCGACCTGACCAACATGCCCAGCGACCGCAAGACGCCGGCCTGGTTCGCCCGGCAGGTGGTCAAGGCGGCCGCCGGGATCCCCGGTCTGACGGTCGAGGTGCGGGAGCCCTCGTACCTCGAGGCGCAGGGCTTCAACGCGATCCTGGCCGTCGGGCGGGGCGCGGCAACCGAGCGCGGCCCGCGCCTGGTCGAGCTGTCCTGGCGCCCGCGCGGCGCGAAGCGGCACGTGGTCCTGGTCGGCAAGGGCATCACGTTCGACACCGGCGGCATCTGCATCAAGCCGACGAGCAACATGAAGCTGATGCGCAAGGACATGGGCGGAGCGGCCGCGGTGATCGGCGCGACGCTGGCCGCCGCCGCGATGCGCCTGCCGGTGCGGGTGACCGCGCTGGCCCCGCTGGCCGAGAACGCGCTCGGCCCCGACGCCATGCGCCCCGGCGACGTCGTCACCCACTACGGCGGGCTCACCTCGGAGATCCTCAACACCGACGCCGAGGGCCGGCTGGTGCTCGGCGACGCGATGGCGTATGCGGTGCGCCGCCTGCGCCCCGACGTCATGATCGATCTCGCCACGCTCACCGGCGCGCAGGGCGTCGCTCTGGGCAAGCGCACGGCCGCGATGTACTGCGACAGCGACACCCTGGCGGGCACCCTCGCCACCGCGGCGGCCGCGTCGGGCGAGTCGGTGTGGCGCATGCCGCTGAGCGACGACTACGCCGAGGAGCTCGACGGCGACGTCGCCGACCTGGTCAACTCGACGGACATCGGCGCGGGGTCGCTGCTCGCGGCGCTCTACCTGCGCGAGTTCATCGGCCCGCTG
The DNA here is from genome assembly GCF_040300025.1 of Dactylosporangium sp. NPDC000555. Taxonomy (NCBI): domain Bacteria; kingdom Bacillati; phylum Actinomycetota; class Actinomycetes; order Micromonosporales; family Micromonosporaceae; genus Dactylosporangium; species Dactylosporangium sp. NPDC000555. The sequence goes on from NZ_JBEPDB010000003.1 coordinate 8,115, forward strand.
CGGGATCGGTGGGCCCACCTCGACATGTCCTCGCCCGCCTGGTCGGACTCCAACGACGGCGAGCTGACGAAGGGCGCCACCGGCTGGGGCGTGCGCACCCTGACCCGCTGGCTGGAAACGTCCTGCTGAGACGCGAATGCGGTGACGGCCCGCCGGGGCCGCCACCGCACATGCGCGCGAGAAGCTAGAGGATGGTCCAGGTGTCGCCGCTGTTGAGCAGGGCGGCGAGCTCCCCCTCGGGGGTGTCCTTCGCCTTGGCCTTCGCGGTGGCGAGCTGGTCGCGGACGATGTCGTCGTAGGCCGCCCGGTCGACCGAGCGGAACACGCCGATCGGGGTGTTGCGCAGGTCGAGGCCCGGCAGCCTGGACAGGGCGAACGCGTACGCCGGCTCGGCGACCGTCTGGTCGTGCACGACGATCTCGTCGGCGCGCACCGACGCGGTCGGCACGACGGACAGGCCGAAGCCGCCGGGCGGGTGCGTGACCGCCCACTCGCCGTCCTTGCCGAACGTGATCGGCCGCCCGTGCTCCAGCCGGATCAGGAAGTCGTCGCGGGTGGCGGGCTCCTTGAGGGCGTCGAACGCACCGTCGTTGAAGATGTTGCAGTTCTGGTAGATCTCGATGAACGCGGAGCCGCGGTGCTCGGCGGCGGCGCGCAGGACCGACTGCAGATGCTTGCGGTCGGAGTCGATGGTGCGGGCGACGAAGCTCGCCTCCGCGCCCAGCGCCAGCGAGATCGGGTTGAACGGCGAGTCGGCGGACCCGGCCGGCGTCGACTTCGTGATCTTGCCGATCTCCGACGTCGGCGAGTACTGCCCCTTGGTCAGACCGTAGATCTTGTTGTTGAACAGCAGGATCTTGAGGTTGACGTTACGGCGCAACGCGTGGATCAGGTGGTTGCCGCCGATGGACAGTGCGTCACCGTCGCCCGTGACGACCCAGACCGACAGGTCAGGGCGGGACACCGACAAGCCCGACGCGATCGCCGGCGCGCGGCCGTGGATCGAGTGCATGCCGTAGGTGTTCATGTAATACGGGAACCGCGAGGAGCAGCCGATGCCGGAGACGAAGACGATCCGCTCGCGCGGGATATTGAGCTCGGGCATGAACGACTGGACCGCGGCCAGGATCGCGTAGTCCCCGCAGCCGGGGCACCAGCGCACCTCCTGGTCGGACTTGAAGTCCTTGGTCGTCAGCTTCAACTGCTCAGGCATTCTTGACCACTTCCTCGAGCACGCCCTCCAGCTCGGCCGCGGTGAACGGCAGACCCCGGACCTGGTTGTAGGCGATAGCGTCGACCAGGTAGCGGGACCGGATGACCCCGGCGAGCTGGCCGAGGTTCATCTCCGGGATGACGACCTTGTCGTAGTTCTTGAGCACGTCGCCCAGGTTCTTCGGCATGGGCGAGAGGTGGCGCAGGTGCGCCTGGGCGATCGGCAGGCCGCGCTGGCGCAGGGCGCGGGCGGCGGCGCCGATCGGGCCATAGGTCGAGCCCCAGCCGAGCACCAGGACGCGCGCGGTGCCTTCAGGGTCCTCGACCTCCACGTCGGGGACGTCGATGCCCTCGATGCGCGCGGCCCGGGTCCGCACCATGAAGTCGTGGTTGGCCGGGTCGTAGGAGATATCACCCGTACGGTCGGCCTTCTCCAGGCCGCCGATGCGGTGCTCCAGGCCGGGAGTGCCCGGGACGGCCCAGGGCCGGGCCAGGGTCTGCGGGTCGCGCAGATACGGCAGGAACGTCTTCCCGTCCTCGCCGTTGGGCTCGGTGGCGAACTGCACCCGCAGGTCTGGCAGGTCAGCGACCTCCGGCAGGCGCCAGGGCTCGGACCCGTTGGCGATATACCCGTCCGAGAGCAGGATCACCGGTGTGCGGTAGGTCAGCGCGATGCGCGCCGCCTCCAGGGCGGTGGTGAAGCAGTCCGCGGGCGACCGGGGCGCGAGCACCGCGACCGGGGCCTCGCCGTGCCGGCCGAACAGCGCCATGTTGAGGTCGGCCTGCTCGGTCTTGGTCGGCAGGCCGGTGGACGGGCCGGCCCGCTGCACGTCGATGATCAACAGCGGCAGCTCCAGGGCGACCGCCAGCGAGATCGTCTCGCCCTTGAGCGCGACACCGGGGCCGGACGTGGTGGTCACGCCGAGCGCACCGCCGTAGGAGGCGCCCAGGGCCACGCCGATCGCGGCGATCTCGTCCTCGGCCTGCACCGTCGTCACGCCGAACTTCTTGTGCTTGCTCAGCTCGTGCAGGATGTCGGAGGCCGGGGTGATCGGATACGCGCCGAGGAAGACGGGCAGCTCGGAGCGCACGCCGGCGGCGACGATGCCCAGCGCGAGCGCCGCGTTTCCGGTGATGTTGCGGTAGTTGCCGGCGACCATGCGGGCGGGCTTGACCTCGTAACGCACGGCGAAGGTCTCGGTCGTCTCGCCGAAGTTCCAGCCGGCCTTGAACGCGGCGATGTTCGCGGCGACGAGCTCCGGGCGGGAGGCGAACTTGCGCTCGAGGAAGGAGATCGTGGACTCGTACGGGCGGGAGTACATCCACGACAGCAGACCGAGCGCGAACATGTTCTTGGCGCGCTCGGCGTCCTTCTTGGAGATCTCGAACGAGTCGAGCGCCTTGACCGTCATCGAGGTCAGGCCGACCGGCGCGACGTGCCAGCCCTCCAGCGAGCCGTCGTCGAGGGGGTTGGACGAATACCCCACCTTGGCCAGGTTGCGGCTCGTGAACTCGTCGGTGTTGACGATGATCGAGGCACCCTTGGGCAGGTCGGCGAGGTTGGCCTTCAGCGCGGCGGGGTTCATGGCGACGAGCACGTTGGGGGCGTCACCGGGCGTGAGGATGTCGAAGTCGGCGAAGTGCACCTGGAAGCTCGACACGCCCGGGAGGGTGCCGGCGGGAGCGCGGATCTCGGCGGGGAAGTTCGGTAGCGTGGATATGTCGTTCCCGAGCTGAGCGGTCTCGGAAGTGAAGCGGTCACCGGTGAGCTGCATACCGTCGCCGGAATCGCCAGCGAACCTGATGACCACTCGATCCAGCTGGCGGACCTGCTTGGTCACGTGAGCTGACCTCCTAAAGCGGCGATCGTGTTGTCCTACACCCTGAGGGTACGTCGACATGAACGTTGTGCCTGCGGCGCATATCCCTTCGACGGCACCGAAGCTGCGACTTTCGTCATTGCGCCGTGCGCACCGTTGTGCGCGGGTCGCAAATCCGACAGATCCCGGCGCCACCCGTCACCGGGCGCTACCGCTCCTCGTCGCCCGCCGACGGCTTCGACCCGGAAGACCGGCTATCCGGACGGACTCGCGTTTCGGCATGCCGGAGGTCGTGATGATGCGTGTACGGTGCGTACGATGAGCGGATACCTGGGTGGATATGCGACCCTCGGGCTCCTCCTCCTGGCCGGAGCCGTGGTCTTCATCGCCGCGTTCACGGGCAACCGGCTGCTCGGACCGCGTCGTCCGGCCGACCGGACGACGGCCGACGACCCGAAGTACGACACGTACGAATGCGGACTGGACCCGGTCGGCGGCGACTGGGCACAGGCCCAGATCCGCTACTACGTGTACGCCTACCTCTACACACTGTTCGCCGTCGAGAGCGTGTTCCTGTTCCCCTGGGCGGTCGTGTACCGCGCGCCCGGCTACGGAGCGGCGGTGATCGTCGAGATGGCGATCTTCGTGGCCGTATTGTTCCTCGGAATCCTCTACGCGTGGCGGAAGAACATTCTGCGCTGGACCTGAAAAATGTTCTGGGCGGATAAATCCAGCCATTTCCCGCGGCCGGATTTATCCCGATATTCCGCATATGTATGGTTCAAAACCATTCTGTCTACGTCCGAAATCCGCGGACCAGGCCCATTGCGGTTATGAAAAGGTTATAAAAACAGGCCTAGGCGAGGCCACGGCGGGACACGGCCGGCTGCCGCTCGCCCCGGATCGCGGCGACGGTGTCGAGAACGCGGCGGGTGGCGCGCACCTGGTGGGCGCGGAACACCCGGGCCCCCAGCCATGCCGAGACCGCCGTCGCCGCAAGCGTGCCCTCCAGCCGCTCCCCCACCGGCAGGTCCAGCGTCTCGCCGATGAAGTCCTTGTTCGACAGCGCGACCAGCACCGGCCAGCCCGTCTCGACCAGCTCGCCGAGGCGGTTGGTGATGGCCAGGGAGTGGCGGGTGTTCTTGCCGAAGTCGTGCGCTGGGTCGATGAGGATGCCGTCGCGGCGCACGCCGAGTGCGAGGGCGCGCTCGGCCAGAGCGGTGACCGTGCGTACGACATCGGTCACCGGATCCTGGAACGCCACCCGGTGCGGCCGGGTGCGGGGCGTGAGGCCCCCGGCGTGCGAGCAGACCAGGCCGGCCCCCGTCTCTGCGGCGACCTCGGCCAGGCCGGGATCGGCGCCCGCCCACGTGTCGTTGATGAGATCGGCGCCGGCCGCGACGACCTCCCGGGCCACCTCGGCCCGCCAGGTGTCGATCGAGATCACGATCTCGGGAAACATCGTCCGGATCTTCTCGATCGTGGGCAGCGTGCGACGCAGCTCCTCGGCCGCGTCGACCGTCTCGCCGGGACCGGCCTTGACGCCGCCGATATCGACGATGTCGGCGCCCTCCGCCACCGCGCTCTCGACGGCCCGCAGCGCGGCATCCTCGGCGAAAGTCGCACCTCGGTCGAAGAAGGAATCCGGGGTCCGGTTGATGATCGCCATCACCGCGTACTCGCCGTCGGCGAAGTGCCGGGCACCCAGACGGAACATTGCATGACCTCCGCGTTTCTTTCAGAAGGGTGTGCCGGGCTCGCCCAGGCGTACTCAGCGTGCCACGATTCCCCCTATGGCTGAGTTCCTCCTGGTGTTGATCGCCGCTGTGGTCGTCGGGGCCATCGGGTTCGGCGTGTCGCTGTTGATCACCGGTGACGACCCGGGGATCGAAGGACATGAGCCCGACGGACGCTCCGTGCCGCTGCCGTCGTCGCGGCCTCTGGTCGAGGGCGACGTGAACCAGTTGCGGTTCGACACGGTCGTCCGGGGCTACCGAATGAACCAGGTCGACGCCGCGCTGCGGCGCGCCGGCTACGACATCGGCTACAAGGAGGAGCTGATCCAGATCCTCGAGGCCGAGATCAAGGCCCTCCGCGAGGGGCGGCAGGCGGACGCGGACGCGCTGCGCGACGCGCGCCAGGCCAGCGCGGCCGGGACGTCGACGACCACCGCCACCGGCACGACACCGAGCGCGCCGGCCGAGCCCGCCGCGGAGACGTCGGACGCCGACCCGGACGAGAAGCCGTCCTCGGACGACAGCTGGGACGCCTCCGCCAACGACTCTTGGGGCCGCCCGTCTCCGGTAGTGAAGTGACCGATTTCACCGAGGCGGCACGGCCCGGCCCGGGCGAGGTCACGGCAACGATGATCGTTGCCGCACCGGCCGCACGGGTGTTCGCGGCGCTCACCGACTGGGAGCGGCAGGGCGAGTGGATCCCGTTCACGAAGGTCCGGGTGCTCGAGGGCGACGGCGGCGAGGGCAGCCGGATCGAGGCGGTGACCCAGGTTGGCCCGGCGATGTTGCGCGACCTCATGCGGGTGGTGAAGGTCGACCCGCCCTTCGAGGTACGGGTCGTGCACTACGGCAAGCTCCTGCGGGGCCCGGGCGTGATGCGCTGCACCCAGCTGGGCACCGACCGCACCCAGGTCGTGTGGCACGAATGGTTCCACCTGCCGGCCGGCCCCGCGGGGCGGATCGCGTGGCCGCTGCTCTGGCCGGGCTCGAAGGCCGGCCTGACCGGGGCGCTGCGGCGGTTCGCCCGGATGGTCGAGTCGGGGCGGCTGGCGTAGCGATTTTGTCGTACCCCCGGAGTAGGTTCCGAGGCATGGTCGACGTGGTGGTGGGAGAAGACGGGCTGGCCCGGTGCGGGTGGGGCGCGTCGACACCCGATTACCTGGATTATCACGACAATGAGTGGGGCCGGCCGGTCCGCGACGACAACGGGCTGTATGAGCGCATGACGCTGGAGGCGTTCCAGTCCGGGCTGTCGTGGATCACGATCCTGCGCAAGCGTCCGTCCTTCCGCGCCGCGTTCGCCGGGTTCGAGATCGAGAAGGTGGCGGCCTTCGGGGAGGCCGACATCGAGCGGCTGCTCGGGGATGCCGGGATTGTCCGCAATCGGGCGAAGATCGAGGCGGCGATCGCGAATGCTCGGGCTGCGGCGGAGTTACCGGGCGGGATCGCGGCGCTGCTGTGGTCGTTCGCGCCGGACGGGCGGCCCCGGCCGGCGGACTCCTCGGCGGTGCCGGCGGTGACGGTGGAGTCGAAGGCGATGGCGAAGGACCTGAAGCGGCGCGGGTTTCGGTTCGTGGGGCCGACAACGGCTTATGCGTTGATGCAGGCGACCGGGATGGTCAATGACCATGTTGTGGCGTGCTTCGTGGACCTCTGAGGGGCAGGGGCGGGCGGGTCGCCGCCGTGCTCCGTCGACGACCCTGTTTCTGACTGCGTGATCCAATGAAGGCATGGCCAAGTGGGTGGTGGTTGTCTCCGAGAAGCGGTACGAGGCTGAGCGGCTGTATGGGACCGGGGGGATTTCGGTTCCGGATGGCGGGCTCGCGATCGGGGATGAAGCGCTGCTCGTCGCCGCCGGCGAGGCGCCCGTTGTCTTCGGGCTGGGCCGGGTCGATGCCGAGGGGCGCCTCCAATACACCGTGAACCTGCTCGACCGACCGCTGCCCGGGGGTGGTTTCTCGGGTGAAGTCGGGGCACGGCGGCTCGATGAGGACGCCTTCCTCGACGTCGCACGGAGGGCCTCCGCCGACTCGTCGCGGGGCGGAGTGAAACGCACCTGGCTGGTCAGCGTCGACATGCCCATCGAGGCCGCCTCGCCCGGGGAGGCCGTCCGGGCGTTCTGGAGCTACGTGCGGGAGCTCGGGCCGGCCGAGCTGCCCGCGTTCGTATGGCCGGCGGGGGATGAACTGGCCATGCAGGCGTACGTGCTGGGGGCCGAGGCCAATCAGGACCCCGAGGAGGACTGACCGGGGCCGGGGGCGCTCAGGTCCCCGCGGAGAACCAAGCGAAAAATCCTGCGGAGAACCGAGCGAAGAAGCCCGCGGAGCAGAGGAGTCCTGCGGGAAGCCGGGCGAACGACCGGCGGAGAGCCGGTCTACTCGACCGTGGAGAAGCGGATCGAGCCGGCCATGAGGTCCGGGTGCTCAATCGTCAGGGCCAGGGCCACCGACTCCTCCAGGCTCAGGGTGCCGCCCGAGGCGTAGGCGGTGTCGAAGGCGGCATCGCCCATCGCGGCGCGCAAGGTTGCCTGCTGCTCCGTCCAGTACACGCCGAAGGCGCCCGTCGAGCAGCGCAGGCGGATCCTCGTGGCCTGGGCGGCGCCGAACAGGCGGGCGGCCGTCTCCGCGTCCTCGGCCAGCGCGCAGCGCACGGCAACGGCGTTGAGGGACTCGCACACGCGCAGGTGGAAGCCGTGGGTCATGCGGGAGCGCAGGGCGACGATCAGGTGATCGTGCGCGGCCACCAGGTCGCCCCTCGACAGTGCGACCATGCCCAGCCACATGTCCACGGTGCGGCGGCCGCGGTCCATCGGGCGGCTGTTCTCCAGCGGGCGGGCGCCGGCCAGCAGGCCGGCGGCCTCGTCCAGGGCACCGCGGCGCCAGAGGAGCTGGGCCAGCGCGTAGACGGCGAAGAAGGCCTCGCCGGCGACGCCCTGCTCCTCGGACCAGGTGATGACGTCGCGGCAGAGGCGTTCGGCCTCGTCGGTGCGGCCCATCTCGAGAAGAGGGGTGGCGCGGGCGGAGAGGATGCGCGCGATGAGCCCCGGATCGCCGGCACGGCGGGCGGCGGACTCGGCGCGCTGGGAGAAACGGAGCTCCTCGACCGTCTCGCCGTCCGCGCCGGCGTGCAGGGAGTGCATGTGGTACGCCGCGGCCAGCTCGGCGTCGGGGACCGGCTCGCCGGTGGCGCTGATCCGCTCGTACAGGCGGAAGAGCCACATCCGGCCCTCCCGCATCAGGCCGCGCTCGCGCCACCACTGGTCCAGGGAGCCGGCCAGCTCCAGGCCCTGGCGAGCGCTGCCCCGGGTCACCGTCCAGTGCAGGGCGGCGCGCAGCTCGTCGGCGAGCGGGTCGAGGGTGTAGAGGGACAGCGTGACCGGGCGGCCCTCGGCGTCGAGGTAGGCGTCGTGGGCGGCCTGTTGGCACCAGGCGACGTGCCGCTCGCGCGCCGACTCCTCCTCCCCGGCCTCGAGCAGCAGGCGGGCGGCGTAGGCGCGGATCGGGTCGAGCATGCGGTAGGTGGCGCTGGTCGCGCCGGCCTCGGCCTGCAGCAGGGACTTGTCGACCAGGGTGGCCAGCGGGTCGAGGGGGTCGCCGTCGTGCAGCCACTCGATCGCCGGCAGGTCGACCGGGCTGGCGAAGACCGACAGCCAGCGCAGGAGGCGGGCGGAGCGCAGGTCGAGGGTGCGGTACGACCAGCCGACCGCGGCCTGCATCGTGCGGTGCCGGTCCGAGGAGTCGGGCAGGTCCGGGAGGTCCGGGAGGTCCGGCGAGATGGCCGGCGAGCCAGCGTCCAGCGTGCCGAGCACGTCGCCGATGCGGTCGGCCAGCTGCGCGGCGGACAGCAGGCGCAGGCGGGCCGCGGCCAGCTCCAGGGCCAGCGGCAGGCCCTCGAGCGCGGAGGCGACCCGGGTGAGGTGGGTGATGTCGCCGGGCTCGACGGGGCGGCCGCCGCGGGCGGCGGAGGCGCGGTCGACGAGCAGGGCCACAGCGTCGCTGAAGCCACCACCGCTGGCCGCCTCGACGGACAGCGGCGGGATGCGCCAGACAACCTCGCCGGCGAGGCCGAGCGGCTCGCGGCTGGTGGCGAGCACGGCGACATCGGAGCCGGCGGCCAGCAGCCGCGCGACGAGCCGGCGCGCCGCGGGCAGCTGAGCGTCGGAGGTGTCGAACAGGACGAGCAGGCGGCGGTCGCGGACGTGGTCGGCGATGGTCTGCCCGACTGGGCGGCCCGGCTCGGGGCGCAGGCCGAGGGCGGCGGCGATGGTGACGTCGACGAGGTCGCCGGTCGCGACGGTGCTGAGGTCGGCGAACCAGACGCCGTCGCGGAACTGCTCGACGATCTCGCCGGCGGCCTCGACGGCGACCCGGGTCTTCCCGGCGCCACCCGCGCCGACGACGGTGACCAGGCGGTGCCGGCCGATCAGGTCGCGCACGGCGGCGCGCTCCGCGGCGCGGCCGATGAAGCGGGTGGTCTGCACGGGCAGGTTATGGGCCGGCGCGTCGATCGTGCGCGGGCGCGGGAACTGCCGGTCGAGCCCCGGGGCGACGAGCTGGAAGATCCGCTCGAAGCCGTCGAAGCCGCGCAGCCGGTGCAGGCCGAGGTCGAGCAGCCACGCGTCGTCGTCCAGCGGCGCTCCGGCCACGCCGGCGCGGGCGGCGGTGGCGGCGGAGCAGAGCACCTGCCCGCCGTGCGCGGCGGCGGCGATGCGGGCGGCGCGGTGCACCTCGGGTGAGGTGTACTCGCCTCCGTACGGCTCGGCGAAGCCGGTGTGCAGGCCCATCCGGACCTTGGGGCGCGCCTCGGGGCTGGGCCAGTCGTGTGCGTCGAGGTCGCGCTGGGCCTCGGCACACGCGTTGAGCGCGGCGGCCGCGTCGGCGAAGGCTACGAAGAGCGAATCACCCTCGGTGAAAAGTTCCACACCGTCCGCTTTGGACAGTGCGCGGCGGATCACCTCCCGGTGCTCGTGGAGCACCGGCCGGTATCCCGCACCGAGCATCTGGGCCAAGCGGGTCGAGCCCTCGATGTCAGTGAAGAGGAAAGTCACCAGCCCGCTGGGCAGGTGCGTCCGCCCCGACACGTGAAACCTCCGCCTCCTTATTTCAGGCGTGCCCCATATTTCCCCACCCCGGTGGCGCGCGCATCGTAGAAACGGTCCCCACCGGCGACCCTCAAGGTCGACCCCGGACCCCTCCGGGACGATCCGTGCTGGTCAGCAATGGTATAAGGCAAAGCTTGAGTGGGTTTCGCGTGACGTAACGACAACGCTCCGGTAGCGGTTGTGGCACAACAGGCCACAACATCAAAGCCGTTTTGGCAATGTATTGCGAAACCGATCGGTAACAATGTTTCAACAGCCACACGCGCCGCCGCAGCAACCGCCCCCGGCGCCACCCGCGACGTCACCCCGCGGGGCGTTGAGCGCGGAGCCGCCGACAGCGATCGTGGACAGCAGCTTGACGGTGTCGTCGTGGCCCGCCGGACAGGCGGTCTTCACGTTGGCTTCACTCATCGGGCGTTGCACCTCGAAGGTGTCTCCGCAGGCGCGGCAGCGATACTCGTAGCGTGGCATTCCCACAGGCTATGCCACGGTGACACGCACCCGGGAATTCAGGAATACTCGAACCGTGGCAAGCAACGACGAGACGCCGGAGCCGGAGCGACCAACCACAGTGGACACTCCGCCGGCTCCCGCCGTCCGGCCCCCGGTCCCCGGGCAGTCCGGCGAGCGCTGGATCCCGGTCGAGATCACTGCGCCGGAGCCGGACAAAGGTCCGAAACCGCCACACAAGCCGCGCCACGCCGCGCCGGAGCCGGGCGACGCGCCCGGATCGCCGCCGCGACCGCCGCTCGGGGCCGCTTCCGGTCCGCCCGCCGGCGAGGTGCTCGAGTCGCCGCGACGGCGGCTGGACGCGCGGCGGGAGCGGTTCGCGCACATGCGCGCCCGCCCGGGGTTCCGGTTCCTGCTGCCCGGCGTGCTCATCGCGATCGTGCTGACCGCGGCCGGAGTGGCCGGCGCCGTCGTGATCCCGGCCGCGTCCAGGACGACGGCCGATGCCTCACGGTCGGTTCCGCCGCCCGAGGGCACCAATGGCTCGCGCGGCGCGCCGGGCCTCACCGGGGCACCCGCCACCGGCGAGGCGCCACGGTCCGAGACGCCGTCGGCCTCGTCCACCTACAGCCCGCCGCCCGGCACCCGCGAGCGCCCCGCCGACGTGTACGGGGCGTGGGCCGGCGCCCGCGCGGTCCGGCTGGACATCCCGGTGGTGGCGCTGCAGGCGTACGCGTACGCCGAGGCGGTCACCGCCCGCACCAACCCGAGGTGCCACCTGACGTGGTCCACCCTGGCCGGCATCGGCAAGGTCGAGTCCGACCACGGCCGCGCCAACGGCTCGGTTCTGCAGGACGACGGTCGCTCGGTGCCGCCGATCATCGGCCCGCCGCTGGACGGGCAGAACGGCCGCCAGGCGATCGCCGACACCGACCAGGGCGAGCTCGACGGCGACCGCACCTGGGACCGCGCCGTCGGGCCGATGCAGTTCCTGCCGGCCACCTGGAAGGCGTACGGCCAGGACGCCGACAACGACGGCGTGATCGACATCAACGACATCAACGACGCCGCCCTGACCGCCGCCGCGTTCCTGTGCGCCAACAACCGCGACCTGTCCACGTTGGACGGCTGGAACGCGGCCATCCACGCCTACAACGTGCCCGAGGAGTATCGCGCCGCCGTGTTCAACGCCACCAACGACTACGGCCGGCGGGACCGGCAGGGCTGAGCGGCGGACCACCTACGAGTAGGTCAATGCCACGCTCTGCGCCCTGGTACTTCCGCTCAGCCACAAACAGGGGCAGGCTTAAGACGTGAAGGTGCGCGAGTGGGACCCGGGGACCGCACCCGCGGCCGAAATCGATGCGGTGCTGCGGACACTCAACGACATCGTCGCCGTCGATGTGCCCGAGGACCCGCCGTGGCGCGAGAACATGTTCCGGGAGTATCTCGCCGTCACCATGCCGGGCGAGCGGCGCACGTCGTGGCTGGCGACCTCCGAGTCGGGCGAGATCCTCGGCCACGCCAGCCTGCTGACGCTGGAGGAGATCGGCGTGCTCGAGCTGTCGGTCGTCCCGAACGCCCGGGACGGCCACACGGGCACCGCGCTGCTGGCCGCCGTCGCCCGCCGGGCCGCCGAGGAGGGCTTCGAGTCCGTCGGCGTCGAGGTCATCGGCGGCACCCCGAGCGTGAAGTTCTTCGAGGCCCACGGCTTCGAGTGCGCATTCATCGAGACGCGCAACCTGCTCGACCTGGCCGGCGTGGACTGGCTGCGACTGGGCGAGACGGCGGCCGGCATCAGCGCCGGATACCGCATCGAGTACTACCCGGGCGGCCCTCCGCCCGAGCTCTTCGCGGGCTACGCGGCGGCGAAGGAGGCCGCCCGCGCGGCCGTGGTCGAGGACCTCGACCTGCGGCCCAGCTCCTACGACTCCGAGCGGCTCGCGGCGAGCCTGCGCACGCTGCACGCGCGCGGCCTGAAGCCGTACATCGTGCTCGCCGTGCACGAGCAGTCGGAGACGATCGCCGGGCTCACCGAGGTCGTCGTGCCCGCGCAGCGCCCGACCCGCGCCGACCAGTACGACACCATCGAGGTGCCCAGCCACCGCGGCTACGGCATCAGCCGCGCGATCAAGGCGCGGATGCTGTTCGAACTGCGCGCCGCCGAGCCGGACCTGCTGGACGTGCAGACCTGGAACGCGCTGGAGAACGAGCCGCTGCTCCAGGTCAACGCGGAGCTGGGATTCAAGCCCGACCGAGAGTGGCGCGAATACGAGGCCGACGTGATCGACCTCCTGCGCCGCCTGAAGGCCTGACGGTCAGCTCGGCGCCCAGGGGCCATGCACGAACGTGCCGTCGGACGTGAACGGATAGGCGTTGGGCCGGCAGCCGTTCAGCGCGATCGTCTGCGTCTGCATGACCGGCGCGACCTGGCCCGAGCCGGGGCACTTCATGTGGTCGAAGCCGAGGAAGTGGCCCATCTCGTGCAGGATGGTCATCGAGTGGTAGTCGATGCCGGCCGGGAAGCCGTCGATGCCCTTGAGCCAGCGGCGCAGGTTGAGCAGGATGACCTTGCCGTATCGGCAGGAGTAGATGCCCTGGGTGTTGACCCCGACCGCCTTGCACAGCTTGTCGACGGTCCCCGGGGTGGCCAGGCGCAGCACCACGTTGTAGTCGCCGCCGCTGACGCGCTGGAATTTCCAGGTCGCGTCGCTGATCTTGTTGGACGAGTAGGTGACCGGGTGCTCGCCGGACATTGTCCAGCCCTGCGGCGAGGCGATCGCCCGGTCGACCTCGGCGGCGAGCGACGAGATCGACCAGACCTGGTTGCCGCCCCACTGGATGTCGTTCTCCATCTCGACGCGATACTTCACCAGCGTCGCCGCGTCGGCCGATCCGACCACGTCGGTGCCCCCGCCGGCCGCGGTGAACGTGCCACTGCCGAGGTTGGGCACGCCGTCGTTGCTGTTCACCGGCTTGGCGCCACCGGTGTCGCCGCCCGGGTTGACCCGCTTCACCGACGGCGACGCCGACGGCTTGGGGCTGGGCTTCTTCGACGGGGACGGCGCCGGGCCGAGCTCGCCTTCGCCCTCGAGCTGGGCGGTCGGGAACGGGTCGGTGCTCGACGCCGCGTCGATGGTCACGTCGCCCCCCGGCGACGACTCCGCGTTCGTACCACAGCCGACCAGACCGGCCAGCAGCGCGCCGACCAGCATCATTTTTCCTACACGTGTCCCTGGCACTCGGCCGAGCCTAGGCGAAAGCCGCAACCACCGCTGCCCCCGATGGAATTGCCTATGCTGTAGCCATGGGGGCGCAGGGGCCGTTGCGGAGGGACGCCGAGCGCAACCGCCGGCAGCTCGTGGAAACCGCGAAGGTCGTCTTCGCCGAGCGCGGGCTGGAGGCCCCGCTCGATGAGATCGCGCGGCGCGCCCGGGTCGGCAACGCCACCCTCTACCGCCGCTTCCCCAGCCGCGGCCAGCTTGTCGCCGCGGTGTTCACCGACGCGCTGCGGGAGGTGGTGGCGGCGACCGAACGGGCGCTCGCCGTCGAGGACCCGTGGGCCGCGTTCGCCGAGCACCTGACGTTCCTGTGCGAGGTGCAGGCCGGAAACCGCGCCTTCGCCGACCTGCTGACCGCGACCGTGTCCGGGGTACCGGAGCTGGAGAGCCTGCGCGGGCGCGCCTTCCTGGGCCTGAGCGAGCTCATCGACCGCGCCCGGGCCGCCGGCGTGCTGCGGCCGGACTTCCAGCACGAGGACGTGGTCCCGGTGCTCATGGCCAACGCCGGGCTGATCGAGCGCACCGGCACGACCGCACCGACCGCGTGGCGGCGGCAGCTCGGCTACACCCTCGCCGGCCTGCGCGCCCCCGCGGACACCCCGGCCGAGCCGGCGCCGGACCGGGCGGGCATCCTGCGCGCCATGCACGCCCTGGCGGAGCGCAACGGCCTCACCGCGGCGGCGGACTTCGGCGCCTCAGCAGACCCCGCGCCAGGCGTCGAGGTCGAGCTTCTTCTTCATCGACAAGAAGCGTAGCGACCCGGCCTTGGCGCAGCCACCCACGAAAGCGCCAGTTCAGATGTTGCGCAGCAGTCGAGCCGCGTCACTCGCCCAGTACGTCAGGATCAGCTGGGCGCCGGCCCGGCGGATCGAGGTCAGCGTCTCCAACACGACCCGCTCGCGGTCCAGCCAGCCGTTGGCCGCGGCCGCCTCGACCATCGCGTATTCGCCCGAGACCTGGTAGGCGGCCACCGGCACGTCGACCATCTCGGCGACGCGGGCGAGCACGTCGAGGTACGGCAGCGCGGGCTTGACCATGACCATGTCCGCGCCCTCCTCGACGTCGAGGGCGACCTCGCGCAGGGCCTCGCGCAGGTTGGCCGGGTCCTGCTGGTAGGTCTTGCGGTCGCCGTCCAGGGTGGACTCGACGGCCTCGCGGAACGGGCCGTAGAAGGCACTGGCGTACTTGGCGGCGTAGGCCAGCAGCGACACGTCGGTGTAGCCGGCCCGGTCCAGCACCGAGCGCACGACGCCGACCTGGCCGTCCATCATCCCGGACGGGCCGAGCACGTGGGCGCCGGCCTCGGCCTGCGCCAGCGCCATCAGCTCGTACTGCCGCAGCGTGGCGTCGTTGTCGACAACCCCGTCGGGGGCCAGCACGCCGCAGTGCCCGTGCGAGGTGAACTCGTCCAGGCACAGGTCGGACATGACCACGGTCGAGTCGCCGACCTCGGAGATCACGTCACGGATGGCGACGTTGAGGATCCCGTCGGCGTCGATGCCGCCGGAGCCGGTCTCGTCGCGCGTCGCCGGCACGCCGAAGAGCATGAGCCCGCCGACGCCCTCGGCGACCGCCTCGGCGGCGGCCTTGCGCAGCGACTCGCGGGAGTGCTGCACGACGCCGGGGAGGGAGCTGATCGGCCGCGGCTCGGTCAGCCCCTCCTTCACGAACATCGGCAGGATCAGGTTGGACGGCTGTACATGCGTCTCCGCCACGAGCCGGCGCATCGCGGGCGTGCGACGCAGCCGGCGCGGCCGGACCTCAGGGAACCCCACGGGATGACCCCCTACGAAACGTCTACCGGAACCGCAGGGCGGTCGGTCCCTGCACCTTGGAGCCGCGGCGCTGCTTGGCAGGCATCGCGGCGAGCTTCTCGCGCAACTCCACAGCGTAGCCCGCCAGCGCCTCGACCAGGTCGGGAACCGAGGCGTGCGGCGGCTGCACGTCGACGCGCAGGCCAAACTCCACGGCGGTGTCCGCCGTCTTCGGCCCGATCACCGCGACGACGGTGCGCGCGTGCGGCTTGCCGGCGATGCCGACCAGGTTGCGCACGGTGGACGACGACGTGAACAGCACCGCGTCGAAGCCGCCGGACTTGATCGCGTCGCGGATGTCGGCCGGCGGCGGCGCGGCGCGGACCGTGCGGTACGCCGTGACGTCGTCGACCTCCCAGCCGAGCTCGGTGAGGCCGGCGGCGAGGGTCTCGGTGGCGATGTCGGCGCGGGGCAGCAGCACCCGGCCGACCGGGTCGAGCACCTCGTCGTGCGGCGAGAACTCGGCCAGCAGGCCCTCGGAGGACTGTTCGCCGGTCGGCAGCAGCTCAGGCACGATGCCGAAGCCGCGGACCGCCTCGGCGGTGGCCTCGCCGATGCAGGCGACCTTCACGCCGCCGAAGTGGCGGGCGTCGAGGCCGTGCTCGGCGAACTTCTCCCAGACCGCGCGGACGGCGTTGACCGAGGTGAAGACGGTCCAGGCGTACCGGCCGTCGACCAGGCCCTTGATCGCGCGCTCCATCTGCGCCGGGGTGCGCGGGGGCTCGACGGCGATCGTCGGCACCTCGCACGGGATCGCGCCGTAGGCCCGCAGCCGCTCACTCATCGCGCCGGCCTGCTCCTTGGTGCGCGGCACGAGCACCTTCCAGCCGTACAGCGGGCGGTTCTCCCACCAGCCGAGCTTCTCGCGGTGCGCGACGCCGGCGCCCAGGCACAGCACCACGCGGCCGGCGAAGCCGAGCGCGGCGGCGACCATGCTGTCGACGCTGGAGGCGGAGCTGTACTGCGTCTCGCCCGTGCCGTCGCCGGTGATCGAGACCGGCGTGGCCGGGTCGACCCCGGCGGCCAGCAGCCCGTCGCGGACGGCGGCGAGGTCGCCCGCGTCGACGGCGAGCGCGGAGGAACCGCGGGCCACGGCGGTGGCGACAGCCTCGAAGTCGACGGACTGCACGTCGTCGACGTCGGCGGTCACGCGTACGCCAGGCAGCGGAACGCCGGCGTAGGTGGCGACGCCGGCGGCCTGGCCGATGCCCGGCACGACCTCGAACGTCACCGCGGTGCGGGCGACGGCCTGCACCTCCTTGAGGACCGCCTCGTGCGCCAGCGGGTCGCCGCCGACGAGGTGGATCGCGCGCAGCCCGGAGCGGGCCGCGGACAGCAGCACCTTGGCCACGTCGCCGGGCGCCCCCTCGGCCGGGCTGAACTGGGCCTCCGGGTCGGCCTCGGCGCGAATCGCGGCGAGCAGCGGCTCCGGTACGTTGCGGTCGTAGACGATATGGTCGGCGGTCACCAGCGCCTCATGGGCGCGGCGCGTCAGCAGGCCGGGGTCGCCGGGGCCGGCCCCGACGAAGGCGATCCGGCCGGTGCCCTTACGGGTGGGGGTCATGCTGCACTCCCAGTGCGTTGTCGGCGCCTTCTTCGCGTAGGTCGCGGGCCAGGGCTCGGCCCACCTCCGCGGCGTCGGCGAGCGTTCCGGTGCGCGAGAGCCGGAGGGCGAAGCCGCCGTCCGGGCTGAACACCGCACCGCGCAGATAAATCTCTGGCCCCTCGTCGCCCTCGGCGACCTCGGCCAGCGCCGCGATCGGGGCGGAGCAGCCCGCCTCGAGCTCGGCCAACAGCGCCCGCTCGGCGGCGACCGCCGCGCGGGTGTATTCATCGTCGAGCGCGGCGAGCACCTCGCGCAGCTCGGCGTCGTCCTCACGGCACTCGACCGCCAACGCGCCCTGCGCGGGTGCGGGCAGCATCAGCAGCGGATCAAGCACCTCGGTCGCCTCCCCGCCGCGGCCGAGCCTTGCCAGGCCGGCGTGCGCCAGCACGATGGCGTCGAACTCGCCCTCGGCCAGCTTCCGCAGACGGGTGTCTACGTTCCCCCGCAACGGTACCGCGGAAAGCCGCCGACCCAACGCGTTGATCTGGGCGATCCGGCGCAGCGCGCCGGTGCCGATGCGGGCGTCGTCGGGCAGCTCGTTGAGCATCAGCCCGTCGCGGGCGACCAGCGCGTCGCGCGGGTCCTGCCGCAGCGGGACGGCGGCCACCACGAGACCCTCGGCCGGCGCGGTCGGCAGGTCCTTGTAGGAGTGGACGGCGAAGTCGATCTCCTTGTTGAGCAGCGCGTCGCGCAGGGCGGAGACGAACACGCCCACGCCGAGCCGCTGGACCGGCGCGCTCGACCGGTCGCCGGCGGTGACGATCTCGATCAGTTCCACGTCGCGGCCGGTGCGCTCGCGCACGGCATCGGCGACAGTCGTCGACTGCGCCATCGCCAGCGCGCTGCCCCGGGTCCCCAGTCTCAGCGTCACGGGTGCACCTCTCCAGCTGCGACCGGGTTGATCTCCGAGGTGGGGATCTGCAGGTCGAACAGCTCACGTAGCGCCTGAGCATAGGCCTCGCCGCCCGGCGCGGCGGCCAGCTGGCGCACGCGAACGGTCGGCTGGTGGAGCAGGCGCTGGACGATCCGGTGAATGCTGCGCGACACCTCGGCGCGCGCCTCGTCGCCGAGCTCCGGGCAGCGCTGTGCGAGCCGGCGCAGCTCGACCTCGACGACCTCATCGGCCCGGGCCCGCAGCGCGGCCACGGTCGGCGCCACGTCGGCACCGCGCAGCCAGGTCAGGAAGGCCTCGACCTCGCCGGCGACGATCTCCTCGCCGGCACGCTCCTCCGCGTCGGCGGTGGCCGACAGCGACTCGGACAGCAGCTCGATGTCGACGAGCGTGACGCCGGCCAGCTCCCGGACCGCAGGCGCCACGTCGCGCGGCAGCGCCAGGTCGAGGACCAGCAGGTGCCCCTGGGCCCCGACGGCCCCAGCAAGGAGCGGCGCGTCGAGCACCGGCTCCGGCGACGCGGTCGCGCTCACGACCACGTCGACGCGCTCCAGCAGCGACGGCAGCTCGGCGAACGCCACGGCCTCGGCCCCGTGCAGCTCCGCCAGGCGCTCGGCCCGGGCGTGGCTGCGGTTGGTCACGTAGAGCGGAGCGGCCCCGGCCCGGCGCAGCGTCGCCAGCGACAGCGCGCCCATCGCGCCCGCCCCGATGACCAGCGCGGGACGCCCCTCAATCGGCGAGGTGGCGCCCTGGCCGTAGGCGAGCGCCGCGCTCACCACGCTCTGCCCAGCGCGGTCGATCTCGGTCTCGGCGTGCACCCGCTTGCCGACCCGCAGGGCCTGCTGCAGCAGCTCGTGCAACAGCCGCCCGGCCGTGCCCTGTTCACCGGCGGTACCGTAGGCGTCGCGGAGCTGGCCGAGGATCTGCGCCTCGCCCACGACCATCGAGTCGAGCCCGGCGGCCACGCGGAAGGCGTGCCGGACGGCGTCGACCTCATAGTGGACGTACAGCTGGGGAGCCAGGTCGGCCACGGCGAGCCCGGCCCGCTGGGCGAGCACGCCGCCGATGTCGGCGAGGCCGCCGTGAAACGCGGTGACAGCGGCGTAGATCTCCACGCGGTTGCAGGTGGAGAGGACCACGGCCTCGTCGACATACTGCAGCCCGACGAGTTCGGCGAGCACGCCGGGCAGCTCGCCCGGGCTCAGCGCGAGCCGCTCGAGCAGCGGAACCCCCGCCGTCCGGTGCGACATGCCCACGACCAGCAGGTTCTGATTCACGCTCATGCCGACACCTCCGCTTCGCTCCGGCGGCGGCGCGAGCCACACCTGTGCTTCTGGTTCGCGGCCTCTCCGCCCAGTCTGGCTCGATGAGGCTTCGCGTTGACCGACCCACACCAGGCGCCGCTTCGCTTCGAACCGCTCACGACCCCACCGCCTCCCCGCCGAGCCGGTTGGCTCGTTGTAGGTCCTGGCCGACCCGTCCGGGCTCCTGCACCACCGGAAGCCCCGTCAGGGCCGACTTGCGGTGCTCGTGGAATGACAGGATTTGCAACTCGATGGCCAGATCGACCTTACGCACGTCCACGCCCTCAGGGACATTCAAGACGCACGGCGCGAAGTTCAGGACGCTGGTGACCCCAGCCGCCACGAGCCGGTCCGCCACGTTCTGCGCCGCGTGCGCGGGCGTGGCGATCACCGCGATGGCGATCGACTCCTCCTGTACGACCTCGGGCAGCTCGTCGATGTGCCGCACGACCAGGCCGTTGATGTGCTCCCCGACCCGGCCGAGGTCGGCGTCGAAGAGAGCCGCGATGCGGAACCCGCGATTGCCGAACCCGGCGTAGCCGGCCAGGGCGTGACCGAGATTACCCACGCCGACGAGCGCGACGGCACGCCGATGAGTGAGGCCGAGCACCTGCTCGATCTGGTCGATCAGCAGCGTGACGTCGTAGCCGACGCCGCGGGTGCCGGTGCGGCCGAGGTGGGACAGGTCCTTGCGGAGCTTGGCGGAGTTGACACCCGCGGCCGCGGCCAGCCCCTCCGAGGAGACCGTGTCGTGCCCTTCCTCAGCGAGGTGGTGCAGGGCGCGCAGGTACTCCGGAAGCCTGGCGACGGTCGCCTCCGGAAGGTCCGGAAAATCCGGTCCATCCGTGGGGCCGGTGCGCTGCTGGCTCATGAGTCTCCGAGACGACGACGGTTTACGAGGCCGCTCGCAACGGCGATTATCGCCTGTGCTAACGGGGTTCGTCGTTGCAACAGAGTAGGCGCTTGTGAAGCCGTGCACAAATCGCGATCTTGAAGAGTCGGCGCCCACCACGTAGAGGTCAGCGCCCGCCCGTGCGGATCGCGCGCCCGAGAATTGCCCCCGCGGCACGTGGTACCCCCTTCTCCGACGCGGTCGGCAGCAGGCGGGCGCTGTGGCAAGTATCACCGCAATTCCGGCATTCAACATGCCGACACGCCTTACGTAGCGACACTACACGTTTTTTCAGTAGGGTTGCCCCTACCACCAAGTGGCTGGGCGGCGGGATGGGAGGCGGCGGGCGCCATGTCTAGCGTCGATGACATGACGACGACCATCACCCCGCTGGGCCCGGGCCGGTTCTCCCGCATCTTCCGTCAGCTCGGGATCGACACGCAGTACGTGCTGCTCGGGTTCCCCCTCGGCCTCATCACGCTGGTGTTGTGCATGACCGGCTTCGCGGTCGGCCTGGGGCTGATGGTGACCGTCGTCGGAATCCCGATCCTGTTCGCCGCGCTGCTGCAGGCCCGCGGCTTCGCCACCCTCGAGCGCTCCCGCGCCGGCGCGGTGCTGCACACACGGCTGGCGCACCCGTACTACAAGAAGGCCGAGCCCAGCGCCGGCTTCTTGCGCCGCACGTTCGTCCCCCTCACCGACGGCCAGTCCTGGCTGGACCTGCTGCACGGCATCTTTCGCTTCATCCCCAGCACGATCGCCTTCGTGTTCGTCGTGACCTGGTGGGTCGGCGCGCTGAGCGGGCTCACCACGGTGCTGTGGGACTGGGCCGTCCCGCGCTCTCCGGACACCCAGGACCTGCCGATGCTGATCGGCATCGGCTCGGGCGCCGGGCTGCGGATCCTCTTCAACACCGGAATCGGCGTGGTCTTCGCGCTCACGCTGATGCCGGTCGTGCGCGGCGCCGCCCTGATCGAGGCGTGGTTCGCCCGGGCGCTGCTCAGCGGCGTGAACGAGCTGCGCGAGCGGGTCGTCGAGGCCGAGCGCAGCCGCGACCGCGCCCGGGCGCAGACCACCGCCGCGGTCTCGGCCGAGGCGAGCGCCCTGCGCCGGCTCGAGCGCGACATCCACGACGGCCCGCAGCAGCGCCTGGTCCGCCTGGCCATGGACCTCGGCCGCGCCGACCTGCAGTTCGACAGCGACCCCACGGCGGCCCGGGCAACGGTGGCCGAGGCGCTCGCCCAGACCCGCGAGACGCTCGAGGAGCTGCGGGCGCTGTCGCGCGGCATCGCCCCGCCGATCCTGGTCGACCGCGGCCTGCGCGCGGCGCTGACGGCGCTCGCCGCCCGCTCGATGGTCCCCGTCGACCTGGACCTGCCCGAGGTCGGCCGGCTGGCGAGCAATGTGGAGACGACCGCGTACTTCGTCGTCGCCGAATCCCTCACCAACGTGGCCAAGCACAGCCACGCGAGCGAGTGCAAGGTGACGTTGCAGCGCTCGGTGTACGGCATGCTCGTCACGATCGAGGACGACGGCGTCGGCGGCGCGAGCCTGGCCAAGGGCCACGGCCTGACCGGCCTGGCCGACCGGGTGCGCGCGGCCGGCGGCGAGCTGACCGTGACCAGCCCCCTCGACGGCGGCACCAAGATCGTCGCCATCCTGCCTGTTTCCTGATTGCTGTTTCTAGCCTGGCGGCGCCTTCGGCGCGGCGCTGCCGGGGGGTTCCCACCCCGGAGCCCCCCATGCCCGCTACGCGGACACTCTTGCGGACGCTGCGCGCAGGCTGTTCCTAGCCTGGCGGCACTGTTCCTAGCTTGGCGGCGCCTTCGGCGCGGCGCTGCCGGGGGGTTCCCACCCCGGAGCCCCCCATGCCCGCTGCGCGGACACTCTTGCGGACGCTGCGCGGACACTCTTGCGGACGCTGCGCGCTGGCTGTTTCTAGCCTGGCGGCACTGTTCCTAGCTTGGCGGCGCCTTCGGCGCGGCGCTGCCGGGGGGGTTCCCACCCCGGAGCCCCCCATGCCCGCTGCGCGGACACTCTTGCGGACGCTGCGCGCAGGCTGTTCCTAGCCGGCGGCACTGTTCCTAGCCTGGCGGCGGCTCCGGCGCGGCGCTGCCCGGGGGGTTCCCACCCCGGAACCCCCCATGCCCGCTACGCGGACACTCTTGCGGACGCTGCGCGCTGTACCTAGCTTGGCTGTTCCTAGCTTGGCGGCGGCTGGCCTACTATCGGCGGCGTGCGGGTTGTCGTTGCGGATGATGCGGTACTCCTGCGCGAGGGCTTGGTGCGCCTGCTCACCGAGAGCGGCCACACGGTCCTCGCCGCCGTCGGGGACGGCCCGAGCCTCGTGGCGGCGATCGTCGAGCACCGCCCCGACGCCGCCATCGTGGACGTCCGGATGCCGCCCTCGCACACCGACGAGGGCCTGCGCGCCGCCGTCGAGGCACGCGCCCGGGTGCCGAAGACGCCGATCCTCGTGCTGTCGCAGTACGTCGAGGTGTCCTACGCCGACGACCTCCTCGCCGATCGGGCGGGCGGCGTGGGCTACCTGTTGAAGGACCGCGTCTCGGAGGTCGCCGAGTTCCTCGACGCGATGGAGCGCGTGGCGTCCGGCGCCACCGTGCTCGATCCGGAGGTCGTCGGCCAGCTGCTGGTCCGCCGGCGCCGGGACGACCCGCTGCGCAGCCTGACCCCCCGCGAGCGGGAGGTTCTGGGCCTGATGGCGGAGGGCCGATCCAACACGGCGATCGCCCGCAAGCTGGTCGTCACCGACGGCGCGGTGGAGAAGCACGTGAAGAACATCTTCACCAAGCTCGACCTGCCCCCGGACGACGAGCAGCACCGCCGCGTGCTGGCGGTCCTCGCATACCTGCAGGGCTGAGCCGGCAACAGCGCGATTCAGCCGGCCGTCGCGAGGTTGACGGCCTCGACCAGAGAGTGCGCCACCGGCAGACCGGTCGCCCGCAGGAGGGCGATGTCGGTGAAGCCGCCGGCGTAGAGGACCGCGGACGCGCCCACCGACCGTGCCGCGTCGCCGTCGTCGACCGAGTCGCCGATCAGGACCACCTCGGCCGGGTCGAGGGACAGCGCCGTCAGGTGGCGCTCGAGGTAGTCCGCCTTGAGATGACCGCCGACCGTGCCCGGCAGGCCGTCGACCCGGACCAGCCGGGCACCCAGGGCGCGCCGTTCCACCTCGACCAGCAGCTCGTCGTGGAAGAACATGGACAGCAGCGACTGCGTGCCGGACCACTTCCCCATCGCTTCGAGGGCGTCC
Organism: Dactylosporangium sp. NPDC000555; assembly: GCF_040300025.1. Classification (NCBI taxonomy): domain Bacteria; kingdom Bacillati; phylum Actinomycetota; class Actinomycetes; order Micromonosporales; family Micromonosporaceae; genus Dactylosporangium; species Dactylosporangium sp. NPDC000555. The sequence continues at coordinate 31,497 of NZ_JBEPDB010000003.1, forward strand.
GGGGCCAGCTGTACGTCGGTCATCCCCCGCCGGTACGCGTTGTGGAACGCGTCGTCGAGCAGCTGGAACTCCGCCTGGTCGACCGGGCGTTCGAGGACGTGCGCGTAGTAGTCCAGGATCGGCCGGCGGAAGTCGCGGCGGTGCTCCTCGGCGGTGATGACCGGGCCGCCGACGGTGGCCAGACAGACGTTGGTGGCGTCGACGACCAGCTTCAGGTCGTCGAGGAGGGTCCCGTTCCAGTCCCAAACGAGGTGCTTCACTCGGGTGAGGATAGTCGCAGATCGTTACGGAGGCGGTCCTCCTCGACCCGCCAGTACCCGTGCTCCTTGCCGTCGAGCAGCAGCACCGGGATGCGGAACCCGTACTCCTCCTCGAGGTCGTCGTCGCCGGTGATGTCGATCTCGGTGAAGCCCTCGCCGGTCGCGGCGGCGACGCGGTCGAGCACGGCCTTGGCGTCCTCGCACAGGTGGCAACCGGGGCGGGTATACAGCACCAGTCTCATCGCAGGACCCCCTTGCGGACCTTGCCGGTGGCCGAGTGCGGCAGCTCCGGCACGAACTCGACGGCCGTCGGGCACTTGAACCGGGCGAGGTTGCCCTCGCAGTGCGCGATGAGCTCCTCGGCGGTCACCTGCGAGCCGGGCCGGCGCACGACGAGCGCCTTCACGGTCTGGCCGGTGTAGGGATGCGGTACCCCGAGCGCCGCCGCCTCGAGAACCTCCTCGTGCGCTTCGAGTACGGACTCGACCTCGTGCGGATAGACGTTGAACCCGCTCACGAGGATCAGCTCCCCGAGCCGGTCCACGATGAACAGGTCGCCGTCCTCGTCGGCGTAGGCCACGTCGCCGGTGGCCCACCAGCCGTCGGCGTTCGGGGCCGAACCGCCTTCAGGCCAGTACCCCTGGAAGAAATTGCGACCGCGCGCGACGATCTCGCCGGGATCCGTGGTGCCGTCCTCCTCGTCGGGCACCACGTCCTCGCCGCCGGCGTCGACCAGGCGCACCTCCACGCCGGGAATCGGCCGGCCGATCGAGCCCGGCTTGGCCGACGGGCTCGCCAGGGTGCTGGTGAGCACCGGCGCGCCCTCCGTCAGCCCGTATCCCTGGTGTACCGGCCGGCCCGTGGTCTCCGCGAAGCGCCGCTCGGCGGCGGGGTCCAGCGGCGCGGCGCCGCACACGGCGAGCCGCACGCCCGCCCAGGCCCGGGCCAGCCGCTCGCCCATGAGCGACCACGCGACGTACATCGGTGGCACCCCGACCACGCCGGTCACGCCGTGCCGCTCGATCACCTCCAGCGAGTCGGCCGGGTCGAAGCGCTCGACGAGCACTCCGCACCCGCCGTGGTAGGCGACCGCGCCGAGCCCGGAGTTCAGCCCATACGCGTGGAAGAGCGGCACGGCCAGCAGCAGCACGTCGTCGCCGGTGACGGGTGGCGGGTCGAGGCGCGCGAGCTGCTCGTGGTTGGCCAGCAGCGCACGGTGGGGCAGCATGGCGCCCTTCGGCGCGCCCTCGGTCCCGGACGTGTACAGCAGCACCGCCAGGTCCTCGCCCCCGCCGGTCGCGGGCGTCCGCGCGGGCGCCGGTCCGCCGGCGAGCAGGTCGCCGAGGTTTTCTCCGAGGGTGTACCGCACGGGCGGCGCCCCCTCGGCGATCGAGCTCATCACCGGGCGGGTCGCGACCAGCACGGCGGCGCCGGAGTCGGCGAGCACGTGGCCGAGCTCGCGCGTGGTGTACGCCGGGTTGACCGGCACCACGACCAGCCCGGCGCGCAGCACGCCGAAAAAGACGGCGGCGAACTCGGGCACGTTGGGCAGGGCGATCGCGACGCGCGGGCGGCCGCGTTCGTCGGCGGGCAGCCCGAGGGCGGCGAGGCCGGCGGCCACCGCGTCGACGCTCCGGTCGAGCTCGGCCCAGGTCAGCACGGTGTCGTGCGATCGCAGGGCGGGGCGCGCACCGCTGGCGGCAGCGGCGCGCCGCACCAGGTCGGCGAAGTTCCAAACGTCCTGCACGGTCGACGAGTCTTGCACAGCGCGCGGTGATCCAATTCAAGCCCCGAGGGTGAGGCGACAAAAACTGAGAGTTCACCCGTCACCAATCACCCTGTCGCGTGGCATGGTGCCTCCTGCGGTCGACGGGGGCGCGCGCAGCCCCCGACACGCCGACTGAGTAATGGTCCACCCGTTCGTGTGCAATGCGCGCGCCGCGCATCGGTAATTTCGGCGCGATTACGTCCCGCTAATCCGGTTCTACGGCGTGTCGTGCGGCGTGTCGCGAGAGTGCGACGGACAGCATGTGCGCCGAACGGGCCCCAATCCGTGGGATGAATGTCCCCTCACGCCAAGAGCCGCCCAACGAGGGTGACGCCGGACCTATTATCACCCAAGTCGACTCACCCCATTTGTTCCGAGTTGACACCCCTCACCCCGAGGAGGCCGAAGTGCCCGTGATCGCACTTACTACGCCATCTGTGATGGATTGCGAAGCATGAGCGGTTACCAGCACGTGTTCAACACCGAACACGCACTCGCCGGTGGGCTGTCGATGCTGCGCGACTCGATGCGCGACATGTTCAGCACGGTGATTCGCGGCGAGGGAGGCAGCGTCCCGCGCACCCGAACACGCCCACATACCAACGAGGCGCCGGCCCGCCCGGGTCCGGCCTCGAACTCGAGACCCAACGCCGGGATGAACGGCAAGCCCACCGGCGGCGCCGGCGCGAGCCTCCTCGGCGAGGAGACCGTGCCGATCCCGACCGGGATCCTCGGCGGTGGCACGGACACGCTGACCGACACCGGCCCGCGCGAGCCCGTCCCGCCGCAGCCGACGCGCCCCGAGCGGGGCGACCCGGCGTCGGAGGTGTGGGCGCTCATCGAGCGAGCCCAGGCCGGCGACGGCGCGGCATTCGGTCTCCTCTACGACCGGTACTTCGACACGGTCTTCCGTTTCGTGTACTTCCGGGTCGGCAACCGCCAGCTCGCCGAGGACCTGACCGCCGACACGTTCCTGCGCGCGCTCAAGCGCATCGGCAGCTTCACGTGGCAGGGTCGCGACCTCGGTGCCTGGCTGGTCACCATCGCCCGCAACCTCGTCGCCGACCACTTCAAGTCCGGCCGGTACCGGCTGGAGGTCACCACCGGCGACGTGCTGGACGCCGACCGCCCCGACCGGGGCCCGGAGGGCAGCCCGGAAGCGGCGGTCATCGACCACATCACCAATGTGGACCTGCTCAAGGCCGTCAAGCAGCTCAACCCCGAGCAGCAGGAGTGCATCGTGCTGCGGTTCCTGCACGGTTTCTCCGTGGCGGAGACCGCACAGACCATGAACAAGAACGAGGGAGCCATCAAGGCGTTGCAGTACCGCGCCGTACGCGCGCTCGCCCGGCTGCTGCCCGACGGATTCCAGCCGTGACCGCTGCCACCTTTGGTTACTGTGCCCCGGCGGGCGCCGTAACCAGGTTCCGCCTCGCACCGTTGGTCCTAATGCGACCGTCGGCATGGCGCACGGCGGACGCGGTGGCCCACCATCCCGCTACCCTGCCGCGCCTGAGTGACGCGATCAGCGAAGGGGGGTGCCTCAGGTGATTGGCTCCGTCTTCCACCGTCGACGAGCTGAGCGGTTCGCCCAGCTCGTCGACGAGGCCACAGGGGCCCGGCGACACCGCATGAGGTCCACGCTCGACGACTCCCTCACCGACCTGGTGTCGGTCGGCCAGCGGCTCGGTGAGCTGCCGGTCCGGATAGAGGCGCAACCGGAGTTCCGTGACGGTCTGCGGGCCATGCTCATGGCCACGATCGAGCGCGAGGGCATCGGGGCCACAGCGAAGGAGCCCGAGCCGGTCCGCCGGGCGGGCCTGCATTCGCTGCGCCGCCCGGCGGGCAGCCGCCCGACCGTCAGCCGCCGGACCCGCACCCGCGGCGCCATCGTCGTCGGCCTCGCCGCCGGCGCGCTGGCGCTGTCCGGAATGTCCGCCGCGAGCGACAACGCCATCCCCGGCGACGCGCTGTACTCGGTCAAGCGGTCCAGCGAGAAGGCCCAGCTCGCGCTGGCCGGCTCGGACATCAGCAAGGGCCAGCTGTACCTCGAGTTCGCCCGCACCCGGCTCGGCGAGGCCCAGGCGGTGAAGGACCCGGCGGGGCTCTCCTCGGTGCTGGACGACATGGACGGCGAGACCCTCGAGGGCGTACGCCTGCTGACGGCCACCGCGGTCGCCCGCAGGGACGGGGCCGCGCTCGACGCGATCGACGGCTTCGTGACCAACCAGCGCGGGGTCGCCGAGAAACTCCAGGCGTCGACCGGCGGCGAGGCACGGACCCGTGCGACCAAGTCGGTGACCCTGCTCGAGGAGATCGACCGCCGCTCCAAGGCGCTGCGCCCGCTGGTCAAGTGCGGCCCGACCGCGGTCACGACGCCCGACATCCTCGGTCCGGTGCCGGTGAGCAACGCCTGCCGCACCATGCCCAAGCCCGACGGCACCGGGCCCGGGCAGCAGCAACAGCAGCAGCCCGGCGCGCCGGTGACGAACACCCCAGGCCAGAACAGCGAGCGCCCGCCGAGCACCGGCCCGTCCAGCGTCTCGGTGGACTCCTCCGCCACCGAGTCGGCCCCCGCCGACCCGAATGCCGGCGGCCAGCCCAGCCCAGCCCCCACCAAGTCGGCGAAGGGCGGCCTGCTCGACTGGCTGCTGCACTGATTCAACCCGGCGACACATTCGCGACATGACAGGGCCCGGTGACCGTCACCGGGCCCTGTTGCTGTTCGATGCCGGTACCGTTGGCCAATCTGGATGGATCCTGTGCTGCGACAGCACGGCGTCACCGGCGGAGGGAGACACACGTGCCGATCCGACCTTCAGGAGTGCTACGGCGCCGCCGAACGAGCTCGAGCGGCCGTATTGTCGTGTCTGCCGCCGGGTGGGCGGCGGCCGAGGTCGAGGCCGCCCTGGAAGTACCGGCCGACCCGGCAGGCGCGGCGTTCTTCGACGTCGACAACACGATGATGCAGGGCGCGTCGATCTACTACTTCGCGCGCGGCCTGGCCAAGCGGAAGTATTTCACCAGTCGCGACCTGGTCCGCTTCGCCTACCAGCAGGCGCGCTTCCGCCTCCTGGCGTCCGAGCACGCCGGCACCGTGTCCAGCGCCAAGTCCACCGCCCTGGCCTTCATCGCGGGGTGGAAGGTCGAGGAGATGGAGCGGCTCTGCGAGGAGATCTTCGACGAGCTCATGGCCGACCGCATCTGGTCGGGCACCCTGGCCCTGGCACAGCTTCACCTGGACGCCGGCCAGCGCGTGTGGCTCGTCACCGCGGCCCCCGTCGAGCTCGGCCGGATCATGGCCGCCCGCCTGGGCCTCACCGGCGCGATCGGCACCGTGGCGGAGGTCTCCGACGGCGTCTACACCGGCCGCCTCGTCGGCGACCTCATGCACGGCCCGGAGAAGGCGTCGGCCATCACCACCCTCGCGCGGGCGGAGGGCCTGGACCTGACCCGCTGCGCCGCGTACAGCGACTCGATCAACGACGCCCCCATGCTCTCCGCCGTCGGCTACGCGGTGGCGGTCAACCCCGACTCGGCCCTGCGCCGCGAGGCCCGCAAGCGCGGCTGGGAGATCCGCGACTTCCGCACCGGCCGCAAGGCCGCGAAGATCGCGATCCCGGCGGCCCTGGCGACGGGCGTGGTGATCGGTGGCATGGCGACGTTCACCGCGATGCGCAAGCGCCGCCGCCGCATTCGGTCCACCTGACGGCCCGCCGCGGCCACCCAGCCTCACCGAACGGTCAGGTGGAGAAGGCGTCCGGGCGGCGGTCCAGCAGCTTGTACAGCGTCTGCTGGATCGTCTCGCGCACCTGGTCGGCGAGGTTGAAGACCACCATCGGGTCGTCGGCCGAGTCGATGTAGTCGTCGGTCGGGATCGGTTCGCCGAACTCGATCAGCCACTTGCTCGGCAGCGGGACCAAGCCCAGCGGGCCCAACCACGGAAACGTGGGGGTGATCGGGAAGTACGGGGCGCCCAGGAGCCGGGCCAGGGGCCGGATGTTGCCGATGAGCGGGTAGATCTCCTCGGCGCCGACGATCGAGACCGGCACGATCGGGGTGCCGGTCCGCAGGGCCGCGGAGACGAAGCCGCCCCGGCCGAACCGCTGAAGCTTGTACCGCTCGGCGAACGGCTTGCCGATGCCCTTGAACCCCTCGGGGAAGACGCCGACGAGTTCGCCCTCCGACAGCAGACGCTCGGCGTCGGGGTTGCAGGCCAGCGTCGCGCCGGACTTGCGGGCCAGCTCCGACATGAACGGCATGCGAAAGACCAGGTCCGCGCCGAGCAGGCGGAGGTGGCGCTGGGAGGCCGTCTCGTCGTGCACGGCGACGGTGAGCATGAGCGCGTCGAGCGCGACCGTGCCCGAGTGGTTGGCCACGACGAGTGCGGCGCCCTCCTTCGGCACGTGCTCGGAGCCGGAGACCTCGGTGCGAAACCACTGCTTGTACAACGGACGCAGCATCGGCAGGAAGACGCCGTCGGTCAGGTGGCGGTCGAAGCCGAACCCGTCGATCTCGTAGTCGCCGGTCAGCCGCTCGCGCAGGAAGGCGAGCGCACCGGCGACCCGGTCGTCCCACACATCAGGGAGACCAGGGTCACTCATGGCCACTCTCCAACGCGGCACGTGCCGCACGCGTCCTGCGGAAGCCGTCGAGCAGCGCCTGCTCGACGGAGCGAATCGTATCCGCGGGCAGCGGTTCGCCCTCGCGACGGCTGCGCACGAACTCGCCGAAGGCCTCGGCGGTGGTCCGCGGCACGAAACCGAACTCGCGGATCAGCTTCGAGGTGTCCACGACCCGGCCGTGCACGAACAGGTCGAGCTGGTCCAGCGTGACGCCGGCCCGGCCGAGACCGGCCAGCGCGTTGAGGCCCGGCTCGAGGATCGGCATGGTGACCCGGCCGGCGCGACGCACCGCCTGGGACAGCGTCAGCGTGCCGGACCCGGCCACGTTGAACGTGCCCGGATGGTGCTCGGTGACCGAGCGCTCGAGCACGACAAACGCGTCGTCGACGTGCAGAAACTGCAGCCGCGGGTCGCGGCCGAACACGGTGGGCACGATCGGCTGGGCGAAATACCTGGTCAGCCGGGTGTCCACGGCGGAGCCGATGAACGGCGCGAAGCGGAGGACGGTGGCCGCCACGTCGGGTCGCCGGCGACGGAAGCCGCGGACATACCCCTCGATGTCGAGCACGTCCTTGGCGAACCCGCCCCGGGGCACCTCGCGCGGCTCGGTGTCCTCGGTGAAGATCGCCGGATCGCGGAAGGAGGCCCCATATGCCGCCGTCGAGGAGCGCACGATCAGCTTGCGCAGCCTCGGCGCCTGCTGGCAGGCGGCCAGGAGCTGCATCGAGCCGATGACGTTGAGCTCCTTCATCGCCGCGCGGCCGCCGTGCTGGTCGGTCGCGGTGGCGACGGCGAGATGGGCGATCGCCTCCACGCGGGCGTCGACCATCACCCGCAGCACCCCGGGGGTGCGCAGGTCGAGTTGCCGCACGTCGATCTTGTCGCCGGCAGCGGACAGCACATCGGCGAACTCGCCGACCGGTGCCACCGCGTCAACGGCGACAACGCGGTCGACGCCCGGATCAGCGGCGAGCCGGGCGGCCAGGTGTGCGCCGAGATAACGGCTCACCCCGGTCACCAACACGACACTGGGCGGCGCGGTCACGCGGCTCCGATCGCAGGGACCACAGTGAGGCTCGTTCCCGACGCGCCACGAAGTCCGGCCGCGATGGCCGGGCCCGTCGACCGCGGCCACGCCGCGGCGGGCGTTGCGGCGGCCCAGCCCCGATCGATGGAGGGGCCGGCCGCCGGGTGACGAGCCGAAAGGCTACTTGCCGAGACGACGACGCTGGACGCGGGTCTTGCGCAGCAGCTTACGGTGCTTCTTCTTGGCCATACGCTTGCGGCGCTTCTTGACCACCGAGCCCATACGAGCATCTCCTCGATACAGCGGAACGCGTGCCATCCCTGGCACGCCGAAGACATGGTTAGCTGTTCAAGGGTAGCCGTACCGCTTCTAGATCGGAAAACGGCCCCGCTATGCGGTCTCACGGAACGCTTCGCGGAGGTACGCGTCGACCGCGTGCTCGGGGACCCGGAACGACCTTCCCACGCGGACCGCGGTGAGGTCACCGGCGTGGACGAGGCGGTAGACCGTCATCTTCGACACTCGCATCAGCGTGGCCACCTCAGCCACGGTAAGGAACCTGACATCGCCCAACCGGCCTTCGGTGGTGTGTGGCGTGCTCGACATCGCAACCTCCGACCAGCGTGCTTACCCTACGCTCGGTTCGACCAACCCGGACCGAGCGTTACTCAATCAGCGTGTTACCAGTACGGTAACGGTACTGCTGTGACTTGCACCCCTGGTTCGTCGGAATCTTTCCCGCAGACTTTGATCAATCCGTGCGGAGGGCCACCGCAGGCTCGAGATGCACGCCGGCGAGTTTGGACACGTCGCCGGGTCAGACGCGGCCCCGGACGGTTCGCACGCAGTCCGCCTCGACGTCGTCCCAGCTCACGCCGAACGCCTTGGGCGCGGCGTCGCCGAGCGCGAGGCCCTGGCGGGCGGCGTAGTCGAAGAAGTCCAGCAGCCGGTCCTCGCCGAAGCGGTCGGCGAGGCGCTGCAGGGACAGGTACGCCACGCCGTAGCGGCCGCTCACGTCGGCGGTGCTCGACCCGTCGGGCGGGTTGTCCATGGCGATCTCGTTCTTCCAGTGCCCGCCGCGCACGTAGGCGCGCACGGCACCGAGCCCGTCGAACGGCTTGCCGCCGCCCTTGACCCGCGCGTACTCCGCGATGCCCTCGACCAGCCACCATGTTTGGTCGTAGGCCTTCTCGACTCCGGCCAGCGTCACGACGTGCGTGAACTCGTGGCGCAGCACGTCGAGGGTCTGCTTGGCGTCCACCCGCGAGGCGTTGAGCACGATCTCGGTGACGGTCGCCGTCAGCGGCAGCGCGAAGCCGGCGACCCAGGGCTCCTGCTTGATCCCGTACCAGGCGGACCACTCGTCGGGCCCGGCCAGGTAGACGACGTACCGCGCGGGCGGCTCCCCCCAGCGGGCAAAGGTGTCGGTGAGTGCGGCGGCCTTCTCCGCGATGGCGAGCATCGACGGCAGCCGGGAGGCATACCTCGTGGTCGTCGACATCACGACCCGGGCGCCGACCGCGCTGCGCAGCTCGCTGATCTCCCACGGGCGCGGCCCGAGGTCCTTGGCGACGCCGAACTCCAGCAGCGTCGGCGACCGGCCGGAGACGTTCCACCGCGTGGTGGTCCGCAGGGCCATCGGGTCGCAGGTGGCAACGACGAAGCAGTACGTCACCAGGATATTCACCGTCGCGGTGCCCCCGGCCTCGGTCTTCGGCCGGCCCTCGGGCACCGGATGCCAGAGCTTGACCTGCAGCTGGCGCAGCGAGCCGAACCGCCGGGCCAGGTCCTCGCGCAGCACCGCCGCGGACGGGTCCACGACGGCGAGGAACGCGTCCTCGTCGCCGGCCAGCAGCGCGGCGCCCTGAGACTCGAGGGCCAGCCGGATCTTGCCGGCGACGGTGGTCGGCGCCGGCCGGTGGCTCGCGCCCGGGCTCGCCGAGCGGCCGGCCGCGGGACTGGCCGGCTCCCCTGGGCCTCTCGGGCCCTCCACGCCGTAGCCGCCGTCGCCGGGCAGCTCCTGCCCGGCCATGACGGTGGGGCGGCCGCTACGGACCGTGGTGTAGGCGATGGCGGCCGTCGGCGCGAGCAGCAGCAGGGCGAGCGCGGCGACCAGAACGACGCGGAAGAACGTCGCGTCGCGCGGGGCGGGGGGCGGCTCGCGGTACGCCTCGCCGTGCGCATGGGAACCGGAAGGCGGCATCGGCCGCCAGGGTTCGGGCTCGGGTTCGCGCTGGTGCGGGAGGGGCGGCCGGCTCTCGACGGCGTCCGAGGCGCCCGCGTGCCGCCACCCATCCCCATCCATCACCGCCGGAACGTACGCGACCCGGTCAAGCCGCCGCCTCGCCCATACGGGCCGTTTCCGTCCTGACCTTTCGCTTTCGAGCCGTTGACTCTTCGCCTCGTCAGGCGCGCGAGCGCAGGGCCCTGGCCAGGAATCCGACGTTCGCCGGGCGCTCCGCGAGGCGGCGCATCATGTACGCGTACCACTCGGTGCCGTACGGCAGGTAGACGCGCACGGTGTAACCCAGCCGGGCAAGGCGCAGCTGCTCGTCGGGGCGCACGCCGTAGAGCATCTGGAACTCGAACTCGTCGGGGCTGCGCTCGAACCACTTGGCGCGGTCCTCGCCGATGGCCACCAGGCGGGGGTCGTGGGTGGCGACCATCGGATATCCGCCGCCGGACATGAGCACGTTGAGGCAGCGCACGTACGACTTGTCGACGTCCAGGCGGCTCTGGTACGCCACCGACTCGGGCTCCTTGTAGGCGCCCTTGCACAGCCGGACCCGCGAGCCGTCGGCCGCGAGCTCCCGGCAGTCGGCCTCGGTCCGGCGCAGGTACGACTGCAGCACCGCGCCCGTGGTCGGGAACTCGCCGCGCAGCCTGGCCAGCACCTCCAGGGTCGAGTCGGTGGTGGTGTGGTCCTCGGCGTCCAGGGTGACCGTGGTGCCCGCCTCGCTGGCCTTGGCGCAGATCGCGCGGGCGTGCTCGTACGCGATCTTCTCGTCGAAGACCTGGCCGAGCGCGGACAGCTTCACACTGACCTCGGCCGCGGGGGTCAGCTCGGCGGCGTGCAGGGCCTCGAGCAGCTTCAGGTACTCGTCCCGGGTCGCCTCGGCTTGGTGCGGGTTGGTGGTGTCCTCCCCCAGGTAGTCGATCGTGACGGCGAGGCCGTCCGCGGCCAGTTCGCGGGTGCGCTGTAGCGCGTCGTCCGCGTGCTCCCCGGCGATGAAACGACGCACGATGCTGCGGCTCACCGGGGCGGTTTCAACGAGCCGCTCGACCCTGTTCGAGCGGGCGGCGGCGAGGATGACCGATCTGAGCATGAGCCGAGCGTAGACAGAACCGCAGGCGTCCGGTGATGCCTGGTCGCCACTATGGCATTTCTTGACTACCTTGGTCGGGTGGACTTCGACGCGTATGCGCGGACCGCCGTCGACATCGTCAACGCGCCGCTCGAAAGCATGCAGGACCTCACCGCGCTCTTCGGCGAGGACACTTGGCAGACCGCGGAAGCGACGGAACGCGATCTGATCGCCCTCCGGCGCGCCCGCAAACGACTCCGTGACGTGTTCGAGCACGGCTCCTCCGGCCGGGACGTGGCCGCGGTCGCCGAGCTCAACGCGCTGCTCGAGGCATACCCGATGCAGCCGCGCATCTCCGGCCACGACACCCACGACTGGCACATGCACGTGACCGGCCGGGGCTCCTCGGTGAGCTCGGAGCTGCTCGCCGGGGCCGCGTGGGGCCTGGCCGTGTGGCTGTGCGAGCACGGCAGCACGCGCTTCGGCGTCTGCGCCGACGAGCGCTGCGGCAACGTCTACCTGGACACCTCCTCGAACTGCTGCCGCCGCTTCTGCTCGGAGCGCTGCGCCACCCGGTCGCACGTCGCGGCGCACCGGGCTCGCAAGCGCGCCGCCGAGACGGGCGCCGCGCTGGCCGCGGCCCAGCTCCCGGTGGGTGACTCCGATCGGGCGGTAGTCACCGCATAACTCCTGGAAACCACCCCGGAGCTGGTAAGTTCGGCGTATCTTGCGTCATGTGGTTCGCTTTACCGCGCGTCCGACAAGTCGGACACGCGGGGTTGGGCGATGCGGGGCCGGCGACTGTGGTCGACAGGCCCCCGACACCGGGTAAGCCACCGGATCACAACGCCCTACGAAGGAGAAACAGCACCATGGCCCAGGGAACCGTGAAGTGGTTCAACGCTGAGAAGGGCTTCGGCTTCATCAGCGTCGACGGCGGCAACGACGTCTTCGTCCACTTCTCCGCGATCGTCTCCGACGGCTATCGCAGCCTCGAAGAGAACCAGCGCGTCGAATTCGAGATCAAGCAGGGTCCCAAGGGCCCCCAGGCCGAGTCCGTCCGCAAGATCTGATCGTCGACTTTCGGCGGCCCCGGCCCGCGCGCTTCATTCGCGGCCGGGGCCGCGCGCTCTCTCCCCTCGAACGGTGGGCTCAGACGACCGGGGACGGCGTGGCCAGGTGCTGCCGCGCGAACCGCAGCGCCTCCGCCAGGTCGGCCTCCCGCTCGCCGCGGCTGCCGGCCCGGCGCGTCCCCACCTCGACCGCCACCGAGCCGGTGAAGCCGCGGGAGTCCAGCGACGCCAGCAGTTCGGCGCACGGCTGCGTGCCGCGGCCCGGCACCAGGTGTTCGTCGCGACCCTTGCCGGTGCCGTCGCCCAGGTGGACGTGGGCCAGGTTGCCGGCCATCGTGTCGGCCAGCGCGATGGCGTCCGTCCGGGACGCGGCGCAGTGCGACAGGTCGAGCGTGTAGGCGTCGAACCCGGTCAGCGTCGGATCCCAGCCCGGAGCATATGGCACGAACTCGCGGCCCGCGCCACGCAGCGGGAACATGTTCTCCACCGCGAAGCGGATGCCCGGGAACTGCCGGCCCAGGCGCAGCAGGCCGGACTGGAAGGTGCGTGCATACTCGCGCTGCCAGGCGAAGGGCGGGTGGACGACGACGATCGGCGCGCCGAGGGCGTCGGCGAGCTCGGCGGCCCGGCGCAGCCGCTCCCACGGGTCGGGGCTCCACACCCGCTGAGTGACCATGAGACAGGGCGCGTGCACGGACAGCACCGGCACGCCGTAGTGCTTGGAGAGTCCGACGAGCGCGCCCGTGTCCTGGCTCACCGCGTCGGCCCAGACCATGACCTCGACGCCGTCGTAGCCGAGCGCGGCGGCCAGCTCGAAACCGGCGGCGGTGGGCTCGGGAAAGACGGAGGACGTGGACAGCAGGACCGGTACTTGACGACTCACACCACCAGGCTAGCCCCATCCAGGTAGCGTCTCTTGTCGATCAACTCGACTCCAACACTTCCAACCGGCGAAGAATCACCCCTTCGCGCAGGGCCCAGGGGCAGATCTGGACCTCCTCGATGCCGAGGGTCCGCATGGTCACCTCGGCCACGACGGCGCCGGCCAGGATCTGGTGTGCCCGGCCCGGGCTGACGCCGTCGATCTCGGCGAGCGCGGCCGACGGCATCCGCCGGATGAAGGACAGGACCTGATGCAGGCCGGTACGGCTGAGCCGCCGCGGCACCCGCGGACCGGCGCTCGAGGGCGCGGCCCCGGCCAGGCGCGCCAGGGTGCGGAAGGTCTTCGAGGTGGCGACCGGGCGATCCCATCCGCTGTCCGTGAGGCGCTTGGCGATCTTGGCCACCTCCGCCTCGGCGTACTCCCACAGCGCATCGACCGACGCCGGCGTTGGCGGGTCGCCGTGCAGCCGCTCGCGGGTCAGCCGGCCGACGCCCAGCGGCACCGACATCGCCACGTCCGGCTCCTCGTCGATGCCCGCCGCCAACTCCAGGGACCCGCCGCCGATGTCCATCACGAGCAGCCGGCCGGCCGACCAGCCGAACCAGCGACGCACGGCCAGAAACGTCATGATGGCCTCGGCCTCGCCGGAGAGCACCTGCAGGTCGACGCCGGTCTCCTCGCGCACGCGCTTGAGCACGCGGGCCGAGTTCTTCGCGTCGCGCACTGCGGACGTGGCGAACGCGAGCAGGTCGTCGGTCTCCAGCTTGGCGGCGGCGTCGCGGGCCAGCACGACCGCGGCGATCAGGCTGTCCGCGCCGGCCTTGCTGAGGTCGCCGTCCTTGCCGATGCGCTCGGCGAGGCGCAGCTCGGCCTTCTGCGAGTGGGCCGGCCAGGGGTGTGCGCCGTGGTGCGCGTCGACCAGGAGGAGATGGACCGTGTTGGAGCCCACATCGAGCACGCCGAGCCGCATGCCGGTAACCGTAGCCGCGTGGGGTTTCGGCACCGTGCGCAGGACGGCGTACGCTTCGTCGAATGGACATCCACGTCGAGGTCGAAGACCCAGACGACCCGCGCAGCCTCGAGGTCGACCTCGACTTTCCGCGGGAATGGATCGAGTTCGCCGACCCGGCGGACGCCGACCACCTCATCCGTGCCGACCTGACCTGGCTGCTGTCCAACTGGACGTGCGTCTACGGCCGGGGTTGCCACGGCATCATCGAGGGCCGCGAGGAGGAGGGCTGCTGCTCGCACGGCGCCTTCTTCACCGACGAGGACGACCAGGAGCGCGTGCGCGCCGCCGTGAAGAAGCTGACCCCCGAAACCTGGCAGTACTACCGGCGGGGCTTCAAGCGGTACACCGAAACGGACACCATCGACGGCAAGAGCCAGGCCCTGCGCACCGCGACCCGCCCGGGTGGCGGCTGTGTCTTCCAGAACGACCCCGGCTTCCCGGGCGGCGGCGGCTGCGCCCTGCACGGCCAGGCGCTGCGTGACGGCGTGCACCCGCTGGACTACAAGCCGGACGTCTGCTGGCAGCTGCCGGTCCGCCGCGACCAGGACTGGCGCAAGCGACCCGACGGCACCAAGGTGCTGGTCTCCACCCTCGGCGAGTTCGACCGCCGCGGCTGGGGCGAGGGCGGCCACGACCTGCACTGGTGGTGCACCTCGTCGCCGGAGGCGCACGTCGGCTCGCAGCGGCTCTACCAGGAGTACGAACCGGAGCTGACCGCGCTGATCGGCAAGGTGGCGTACGCGCGACTGGCCGAGCTGTGCGCGGCGCGCGCCGCCCAGGACATGATCGCCCAGCACCCGGCCACGACGGCGGCGCTAAAACTCATCCCCATCCGGCCCGTCTGAGCCGGAGCGGGACCGGCGCGCCCGGGCCACCACGGAGTAGCCGACGGCCGCCAACGACAGGCCGATGAGGATGCTCGGCAGTGCGTTGACCCAGCCCGTCCGGCCGATCGCGGTCCAGGCCGAACTCGCCGCCAGCAACAGGCCGACGACCACCATGATCATGCCGGCCGGGCCGGTGTTGAAGCTGCGCACCGGGAAGAACGCTACGGCAGGCGGGCGGCTCGCGCGGCCGGACTCCTCAAGTCTTGCCCGGGTGAGCCGAAGGTGCGGGCGTGACCAGCCCCAGCCTGCCCGCGATCAACGCCCTGGTCGACGTGGTGCTGATGGACGGTGAGGCCTATCAGTCCCGGGTCGAGGATGCCAGCGGCAAGCGCCTGACCGTGGCCGCGCCGTTCGGCGTGGCCTCCGCCGACGTGCCCAAGGTCGGGGCGTCCATGGAACTGGCGTGGGTCGCGGGTGACCGCCGGCAGGCCGTCGACGTCCGGCTGGCCGCCCTCAGCCGGGAGCAGCCGCCGCGCTGGTCGCTGGAGGCGGTCGGCTCGATCCGGCTGCAGACGCGGCGCAACTACG
Source organism: Dactylosporangium sp. NPDC000555 (assembly GCF_040300025.1). Classification (NCBI taxonomy): domain Bacteria; kingdom Bacillati; phylum Actinomycetota; class Actinomycetes; order Micromonosporales; family Micromonosporaceae; genus Dactylosporangium; species Dactylosporangium sp. NPDC000555. The sequence goes on from NZ_JBEPDB010000003.1 coordinate 46,865, forward strand.
TGCGCGGCGGAGGCGGCGAGTGGGTCGAGGTCATCCACGGCGGCACCACCTATACGGGCCGGGTCATCGACCTGTCCGAGGGCGGGGTCCGCTGCCGGATGACGGAGGACCGCTTCGACCGGGACGACCGGGTCAACCTGCGGGTGTCGCTGGGGCAGGAGACGATCACGCTCAGCGGGACCGTCCTGTTCGTCAGGCGCGATCCCGGGAACGCCACCTACGACGTGATCATCACATATGAGACGAGCGAGCTCGTGGGACGCGCGATCCGCGGTTACGTCCTGCGCCGCGAGATGGAGGAGCGCAGACGTAACCGCGAATCGGTGGCGAACGCCGGCTGAGGCGGCCTGCTCACGGCTCGAACTTGTAGCCCAGGCCGCGCACGGTGACGATGTACCGCGGTGCCGAGGGCTCCGGCTCGATCTTCGAGCGCAGCCGCTTGACGTGCACGTCGAGCGTCTTGGTGTCGCCCACGTAGTCGGCACCCCAGACGCGGTCGATCAGCTGCCCGCGGGTCAGCACCCGGCCGGCGTTGCGCAGCAGCAACTCGAGCAGCTCGAACTCCTTCAGCGGTAGCTGGACGGCGTCGCCGGCGACGGTCACGACGTGCCGGTCGACGTCCATGCGGACCGGGCCGGCCGACAGCGTCGGCGGGGCCAGCTCGCCGACGGCGTCGACCTGGCGGCGCAGCACCGCGCGGATGCGGGCCACCAGCTCGCGCGGCGAGTACGGCTTGGTGACGTAGTCGTCGGCGCCGATCTCCAGGCCGACCACCTTGTCGATCTCGCTGTCCCGTGCGGTGATCATGATGATCGGCACGTTGGACTTCTGCCGCATCTGCCGGCACACCTCGGTGCCCGACATCTCGGGCAGCATCAGATCGAGCAGGACGATGTCCGCGCCGGTGCGGTCGAACTCCGTCAGGGCCTCGGTGCCGGTCGCCGCGATGGAGACCTCGAAGCCCTCGCGACGGAGCATGTACGACAACGGGTCGGAGATCGACTCTTCATCCTCGACCACGAGTACGCGCGCCAACGTGCTGTCCTTTCGTAGCTGCCGGGAAGCACCATGGCGCTGCGAACCGCGGGCTGGAGATTGCTGCTGCATAACGATCATGGGACCCCTCCGATCTCAACTGACGGCGGTAGCGACAACGCGGCCTCCGTCGGACGCGATGGCAGCCGCAACGTGAACGTCGAGCCAACTCCTACGGTGCTGGTCACCGTGACGCGGCCACCGTGGTTGGTCGAGATGTGTTTGACGATCGCGAGGCCCAGCCCCGTGCCGCCGGTCGCCCGGGAGCGCGCCCGATCGGCGCGGTAGAACCGCTCGAAGATGCGGTCGATGTCACGCGGCTCGATGCCGATGCCCTGGTCGGTGACGGCGATCTCCACGAAGCCATTGTCCTCGCTCGTGGTGACCGCGACCGTGGTCTGCTCCGGCGAGTAGGCGATGGCGTTCTCCACCAGGTTGATCACCGCGGTCACGAGCTGGTTCTCGTTGCCGTAGACGGTAAGCCCGCGCGTACCCTGGAAGCTCAGCTCGATCTCCTTGGCCGAGGCGGGGGTCTTGGCCCGGTCCAGCACCTCGGCGGCGATCTTGTCGACGTCGACGGGCTCCGGCTCGGGCAGCGGCTCCGCGCCCTGCAGCCGGGACAGCTCCAGCAGCTCGGAGACGAGCCGGCCGAGCCGCGACGACTCGTGCTTGATCCGCTCAGCGAAGCGGATGGCGGCGGCCGGGTCCTTGTCGGTGGCGTCGAGCAGCGCCTCGGCGAGCAGCTGCAGCGCGCCGACGGGAGTCTTGAGCTCATGGCTCACGTTGGCGACGAAGTCTCGGCGCACGCGGGCGACCCGGTGGGCCTCCGTGACGTCGGCCGCCTCGATCGCGACCCGACCGCCGTCGAGCGCGACCGCGCGGACGTTGACCCCGAGGGGCTCGCCGTGCGTGAGGCGGGGCAGGTCAAGCTCGACGACGCGGGTGATGCCCGTGCGGCGAACCTGGCCGGCGAGGGTGCGCACGATCGTGTGCGCCTCGTCGGCGGGGGCGGGGCCCTGGCGCTGGCGAACGAGGCCCATGTCGCGCGCCGCCGCGTTGACGAGCACGGGTCTGTCGGCCTCGTCGAGCACGAGGACCCCGACCTGCAGCGCGTCGAGGACGTCGGTCATCGCCGGACCGCCCGCCTTCGACTGCCGGAACTTCCAATCCACGCTCCGATGGTAGGAGACGCCTTACCGCATCCAGCGCGCACAGAGGCACGAATCGGGCTCACGACGTCCAGTGTTCACCCTGCTGGCGGACGCTGTTCATCGGCCCGTCCGGCTTCGGGCCCTACGGTGACGTGCAAAACGATGGGAGCACTATGCGCGACGAATATCGGGCCGACCTGCTGCAGGTCAACAAGCTGCTGGTGTGGATGGCCGACGCGGTGCGCTCGGCCATGAACCGCGCGACCAATGCCCTGCTCAACGCCGACCAGACGGACGCGGAAGAGGTCATCGCCCGCGACGCCGAGGTCAACGCGCTCTACCGGTTGGTCGAGGACAAGGTGTACGACCTGTGCGCCCGCCAGGCCCCGGTCGCCTCCGACCTGCGGGTCGTGCTGACCGCCCTGCACCTGGCAGCCGACCTGGAGCGGATGGGCGACCTGGCCGACCATGTCGCGAAGACCGCGCTGCGCCGCCACCCGGCGCGGGCCGTGCCGGAGCCGCTGGTCGAGACGTTCGAGCAGATGGGCACGGTCGCCGACCGCATCGCCGGCAAGATCTCCAGCGCCATCTCCAACCTCGACGTGGTCGCCGCCGGCCAGCTCGATCGCGACGACGACGCGATGGACAAGCTGCACAAGGACCTGTTCGAGATCATGTTCGGGCCGAAGTGGACCGAGGACACCGAGGCCGCCGTCGACTCGGCGCTGCTCGGGCGCTTCTACGAGCGGTACGCCGACCACGCCGTCAACGCCGGTCGGCACGTGGTGTTCCTCGTCACCGGCGAGAACCTGGACGGCCGCGAGCAGTGAGCACAAAGGGGAGGGGCCGCGGCCCCTCCCCTTTGTCGTGCCTTCGTCGTGCGGAAAGCCCTACCGGCCCTGGTTGGCCACCGCCGCGGCGGCCTCCTTGGCCGCCTCCGGGTCCAGGTACGTGCCGCCGGCCGTGATCGGCTTGAGCGAGGCGTCCAGGTCGTAGCGCAGCGGGATGCCCGTCGGGATGTTGAGCTTGGCGATCGCCTCGTCGGAGATGCCGTCGAGGTGCTTCACGAGCGCGCGCAGCGAGTTGCCGTGGGCCGCGACCAGCACCGTCTTGCCGTCGAACAGCTGCGGCACGATCCGGTCGTACCAGTACGGCAGCATCCGTGCGACGACGTCCTTCAGGCACTCGGTCTTCGGCCGCAGCTCCGGCGGCAGCGTGGCGTAGCGCGGGTCGCCCGCCTGCGACCACTCGTCGTCGTCGGCGATGGGCGGCGGAGGCGTGTCGTACGAGCGGCGCCAGAGCATGAACTGCTCCTCGCCGAACTCCTCCAGCGTCTGCTTCTTGTTCTTGCCCTGCAGGGCGCCGTAGTGCCGCTCGTTGAGCCGCCAGCTGCGCTGGACGGGAATCCAGTGCCGGTCGGCGGTGTGCAGGGCGATCTCGCTGGTGCGGATGGCACGGCGCAGCACTGACGTGTGCACCACATCCGGCAGGAGACCGGACTCACGGATCAGCTCGCCGCCCCGACGGGCCTCGGCCTCTCCCTGGGCGCTGAGGTCCACGTCGACCCAGCCGGTGAACAGGTTCTTGGCGTTCCACTCGCTCTCACCGTGCCGCAAGAGCACCAGTGTCCCGACTTCGCTCATTCGTCCTCCGCTTCGCTCCGGCCGCCTGAGCCAGACTGCGCCGATGATGAGCGGCCCCCTCCGCTTCGCTGCGGACCGCTCATGTCCTCATCCTCCCGCACCGAATTCCTTCGACATCACACGGCTCCGGGTGTAATGATGCGAAACACTGTAAGGAGCGTTAACTAAACGGGGAGCTGACGCGTGCGCAACTGGTACCGGTCCACGATGGGCGGGCTCCCAGGGCTCTACTGGTATCTCTGGACCGGCATGCTGATCAACCGCATCGGCGGCTTCGTCGCGCTGGTCCTCTCGCTGTACCTCACTTCCGCCCGCCACCTGACCCTGCCCGTCGCCGGCCTGGTGGTCGGCGCGTACGGCATCGGCGGCATCGCGGGCGTGCTGCTCGGCGGCGTGATGGCCGACCGGTGGGGCCGCCGCCCGACGCTGCTGCTCGCCCACTTCGGCGCCGTGGCCGTGCTCGTGGGCCTCGCGTTCGCCCAGCCCATCCCGGCCATCGCCGTGCTGGCCGCGCTGCTCGGCGTCATGCACTCGATGCCCGGCCCGGCCTTCGTCGCCGCCATCGTCGACGTGACCCCGGCCGACGACCGTAGCCGCGCCTTCAACCTGCAGTTCTGGGCCTTCAACCTGGGCATGGCGATCGCGTCGGTGCTGGCCGGGGCGCTCGCCGAGGTGAGCTTCACGCTGCTGTTCGCCGTGGACGCGACCGCCACGCTGGCGACGTCGCTGCTGATCCTGTGGAAGGTACGCGAGACCCGACCGGTCCGGCCGGCCCAGCGGATCGCGCAGAAGCCCTCGGGCGGCCTGCGCACGGCGCTGACCGACCGGGCGTACATGCTCTTCGTCGGGCTGTCGCTGCTGGCGGCGATCCTGTCCACGCAGTCCTCGACGATCCTGCCGCTGGCGATCACCGGCGACGGGCTAGGGTCGTCGGTCTACGGGGCGGTCGTCGGCTACGCCGCGCTGCTCATCGTCATCGGCCAGCTGTTCGTGCCACGGTTGATCGGCCGCTGGCGCAAGGGCACCGCGCTCACCGTCTCCAATGTCTTGCTCGGCCTGGGCTTCGCCGCGGTCGCCCTCGCCGACAGCGTGCTCGGCTACCTCGCCGCGGCGACCGTGTGGACCATCGGCGCGATGATCGCCGCCCCGCCGAACGCCGCCGTCATCGCGGAGCTGTCCCCGGCGGAGCTGCGCGGGCGGTACCAGAGCGTGTTCTACCTGACCTTCCCGGCGGCGAGCTTCATCGCACCCGCGGCCGGCGGGGTGAGCCTGCAGTACCTCGGCGACTGGCACTGGATCGTCTGCGGCGCCCTCGGCCTGGTGGCCGCGGCCGGCCACCTGTTGATCCAGCCCGCGCGCGAGCGCCGGGTGGCGGAGCAACTGGAGGCGGAAAGGTTTGCGGTGCCCGTCGCCGGGTAATGCGCCCCTTCCTGCAGGAGGTGCCGGACGGGAGGAGGCGGGAGTTGGACGGCTTGTCCGCGACCCTGGAGCCTACGCCGCCGGATACGGTCGTCATCCGGCTCGCCGGCGAACTGGACCTCGCCACTCGGGAGCAGGTGACCGAGGCCGTTCGCGCCGTGCTCCCCGCCTTCCGCCCCGACGCCCTGGTCCTGGACCTGCATGAGGTGACGCTGCTGGACTCGGCGGGCATCGGCGCCCTGGTGAGTTGCTGGAAGCTCGCGAATGGTGCGGGTTGCACGCTGCGGCTGCGCAACCCGCGCCCGCTCGCCTATGCCCAGCTCGAGCTCACCGGCCTGCTGGACGTGTTCGCGCTGCCACACGCCTGAGCCGCACGCGTCGCATACGAAAGAAAAGAAGATCGCCGGCCTTGAATTTCGGCCCCACACCGGCGGCAGCGGGTGACGTGCACCCCCAGTCCACGGCACCCGCCCTGCTGCGATCCGAAGACCGCGCATGCCGCCGGTTGGCGATGACACGCCCCGCCCGGACACGTCACCGCGAGCGGGCCTTTCGGCCCGGAACACCCCCGCCGCTCCCCAACTTCAGGAATCGTCGGATCCGAAGTCGACGGTACGCGGCGGCCGAATCGAGCGACAAGTAAACGCACTGTCGGCTCGCTCACACAATTGAAATAATCGAAATCAATCGAAATACTGGAAGCTCAGCCACAGCTCAGCATGGGTGTCTATCTGTCTCGGCGCACGAAGACGCGAGCTGTTTGCGCTTCGTTGTCGATGCCGTAACCATTCTTGTGCCCGGTCTCCTCCGTGACCGTCGCGGACTCGGGCGGCGGGCCGGGATACCAGACGCTAAGCGGGTCTATTCACGAAGTCCGTGAAGGCCCGAAGATTGTCCAGCGGTTCGCCGCGCTTGACGCGCCACTCCCACTCGCGGCGGATCGCCGAGCCGAAGCCGATCTCCAGCATCGGGTCGAAGCTCTCGTCGGCATACGTGAGCACCGCGCCGAGCAGCCGGTCGAGCTCCTCCTCGGTCACGGCGTGCAGAGACAGCCTTCCCACCAGGTAGACGTCACCGTTGGCGTCGACGCTGAACGCGACCCCGTACATGCGGGCGTTGCGCTGCAGCAGCCACTCCCACAGGGCCTCGCGGTTCTCGTCGGGGTGGCGCATGACGAAGGCCTCGACGCGCAGCGCGTGGTCGCCGACGATGAGGTTGCAGTTGGTCTTCTGCTTGTGGGTGCCCGGCAGCGTCACGACGTACGAGTGCTCGCCGGTGCGGTCCCAGGCGACCTCGCGCTCGGTCGCGACGCGCTCGATGAGCGCGCAGACCTCGGACCTGTCCGTCATGCCGCGACCGCCTCCCGGTGGAACTCCAGCGCGTCGCGGTAGGCGGCCAGCAGGCCGCTCGCCGTGTGCGCCCACGAGAACTCCCGGGCGTGCCGCACCGCGCCGAGCGACAGCGCCGCCCGCCGGGCCGGCTCGGCCAGCAGCGGCCCGAGCACGGCCGCCCAGTCCGCCGGCCGGTGCGAGCCGACCAGCAGCCCCGACACGCCGTCGCGGACCGCGGTCACCAGCCCGCCGACGGTCGCCGCGACGACCGGCGTGCCGCACGCCTGCGCCTCGATCGCGACCAGCCCGAACGACTCGTTGAAGCTGGGCACCGCGACGACGTCCACCGCGCGGAACAGGTCGGCGAGCGCCTCGCGCGGCTGGGGCGGCAGGAAGCGCACGATGTCGGCGATGCCCAGGTCGCGGGCGAGGTCCATGAGGGCGGTGGGCCGGTCCAGACCCGAGCCGCTGGGCCCGCCGCAGATCACCACGAGCAGCTTCGGGTCGCGGGCGCGCAGCTCGGCGGCGGCGCGCAGCAGGATGTCGGGCGCCTTGAGCGGCTGGATGCGCCCCGCGAACGCGACGATGTGCGCGTCGGCAGGCAGGCCGAAGTGTTCCCGGGCGGCGAGCTTGCCGTGCGGCCGGGGCGCGAACCGCTCGAGGTCCACGCCCGGCGGGACGACGGACACCTTGCGCGGGTCGGCGGAGTACAGCTCGATCAGGTCGTCGGCCTCGGCCGGCGTGTTGGCGACCAGGCCGTCGGCGGCGGCCACCACCTGCTCCTCGCCGATCACGCGGGCTATCGGCTCGGGCTTGTCCCCGTCAGCGAGGAGCTGGTTCTTGACCTTGGCCAGGGTGTGCGCGGTGTGCACCAGCGGCACGCCCCAGCGGTCCTTCGCGAGCCAGCCGACCTGCCCGGAGAGCCAGTAGTGCGAGTGGACCAGGTCGTACCAGCCGTAGGGCCGGGCGGCCTCGGCGCGCAGCACGCCGCCGGTGAACGCGCACAGCTGCGCCGGTAGGTCCTCCTTCGCCAGCCCCTCGAACGGCCCGGCGATGATGTGACGCACCAGGACCCCGGGGGCCATCTCCACGACGGGAGGCAGCTCGCTGGTGGTCGCACGGGTGAAGATCTCGACCTCGACGCCGGCCCGAGCCAGCCGCTCGGCCACCTCGACGATGTACACGTTCATCCCGCCGGCGTCGCCGGTGCCCGGCTGGTCCAGCGGCGAGGTGTGCACCGACAGCGTCGCGACGCGTCTGGGGAGGGAACGGCGGGACTGCGGGGTGTGGCCGTGCAGCGAGTCGACCCGCGCCACGTCGTGCTCCTGTCTTTTGCCGGGTGGTTACATCTTCCCAACCATCCATGTTCCCCCGTGGGTGGGCGTCTACCCACCGTTGCGTTGGTCACTGCGTTCCGGGCAACTTCGTGCAGGATGGCCACATGTCTACTCGAATCGCCGTGGTCACCGGCGCCTCCAGCGGCATCGGGGCCGCGACCGCCCGCCGCCTCGACGTCGAAGGCTTCCACGTGGTCGCCGTCGCTCGCCGCGAGGACCGGCTCAAGGACCTGGTGGGCACCCTCGCCTCCGCGACCGCCGTCGTCGCCGACGTGACCTCCGACGCGTCGGTCGCCGCCCTCGCCGGCACCGTAGCCCAACTGGCCGCCGAACGTAACGGCATCGTCGAACTGCTGGTCAACAACGCGGGCGGGGCCATCGGCGCGGAAACGGTGGAGAGCGCCGATCTGTCAGACTGGCAGTGGATGTTCGACGTCAACGTGCTCGGCACGGTCCGGGTCACCAAGGCCCTGCTGCCGCTGCTCGAGCACTCCGGCCGGGCCACGGTCGTCGTGGTGAGCTCGACCGCGGGCCTGGTCGTCTACGAGGGCGGCGGCGGATACACGGCGGCCAAGCATGCCCAGACCGCGGTCGCCGAGACGCTGCGCCTGGAGCTCAACGGCCGCCCGATCCGGGTCGTCGAGATCGACCCCGGCATGGTCAAGACCGACGAGTTCGCCCTCAAGCGCTTCGAGGGCGACGCGGAGAAGGCCGCGGCGGTATACGCGGGCGTCGCCGAGCCGCTCGTCGCCGAGGACATCGCCGACTGCATCGCCTGGACGGCGACGCGGCCTCACCACGTCAACATCGACCGGCTCGTGGTCCGCCCGCTGGCTCAGGCCGCGCAGCACAAGGTGCACCGGGTCCGCTGAGGGCTGCCATGAGACCGGTCGGGGCCATCACGCGCGGTACCACGAACCCGAACCGCCTGCGCCGGGTCGACAACTGGATCGCCGCGACGCTCGGCGGGGTGCTCCGCCGGGCGCCGGACCCGCTCGTGGTCGACCTCGGCTACGGTGCCTCGCCGATCACCGCGATCGAGCTGCGGGCGCGCCTGGGCGTCCCGGTCGTCGGCCTGGAGATCGACCCCGAACGCGTGGCGGCCGCGCAGCCGTACGCCACGCCGGACCTGCAGTTCCGCCTCGGCGGCTTCGAGCTGGCCGGCCTGCGCCCGACGCTGGTGCGCGCGTTCAACGTGCTGCGCCAGTACGACGAGGCCGATGTGCCCGCGGCCTGGGCGGCGATGACCGCGACGGGCGCCCTGCTGGTCGAGGGCACCTGCGACGAGCTGGGCCGGCTGGCCGCGTGGGTGCTGGTCTCCCCCGCCGGCCCGCGGACCCTGACCCTGGCGAGCCGCCTCGCCAACTTGGACAATCCGGGCACGCTCGCCGAACGCCTCCCGAAGTGCCTGATCCACCACAATGTCCCCGGGGAGCGGATCCACGCCCTGCTGTCCGCGCTGGACGCCGGCTGGCGGGCGGCGGCGCCGCTGTCCGTCTTCGGCCCGCGCCAGCGCTGGCGCCGCGCGGTGGAGTCGGCCCGGGAGGCGGGCTGGCCGGTGCTCGACCGCCCGTCACGCTGGCGACTGGGCGAGATCACGGTGCCCTACCCGGCCGTCGCCCCGGTCAGTTAGAGCCCGCAGTTCACGAGGACCGGCTCCGGGTGCAGCTCGACGCCGAAGCGCGCCGACACGCCCGTGCGGATCTCGCGGGCCAGGTCCAGCAGGGCCGCCGTCGTGCCGGTGCCGCGGTTGGTCAGGGCCAGGGTGTGCTTGCCGGACAGCGCCACCCCGCGCGCCGGGTCGCCGTGGCCCTTGGCGAAGCCGGCCCGCTCGATGAGCCACGCCGCGCTGAGCTTCACCGCGTCGCCCGTGGGCCACGACGGCGGGGTGCCGAACCCGGCCGCCAGCTCGCGCACCCGCTCGAAGTCCGCGGCCGGGACGACCGGGTTGGTGAAGAAGGAGCCGACCGAGTACGTGTCCGGGTCCGCCGGGTCGAGGACCATGCCCTTGCCGGCGCGAAGCTTCAGCACCGCCGACCGCACCTCCTCGAGCGGCGCCGTCGCGCCCTGCTCCACCCCGAGCGCGCGGGCCAGTTCGGCGTAGGCGATCGGGGTCGAGCGCCCGGACAGGGTCAGCCGGAACGTCACCGCCAGCACCACGAACCGGGCGTTGTGCTTGAAGACGCTCGTGCGGTAAGCGAACCCGCACGCCGCGGCCGGCAGGGTGACGATCTCGTCGCGCTCGCGGTCGTAGGCGCGGACCTCGGCGATGGTCTCGGCGACCTCCTGGCCGTAGGCGCCGACGTTCTGGATCGGGGTGGCGCCGGCCGAGCCCGGAATGCCCGACAGCGACTCGATGCCGGACCACCCGTTCGACACCGCAGTGGCGACGACGTCGTCCCACAGGTGACCGGCGGCCACCGTCAAGGTTACCACTCCGTCGTGAATCTCGACGCGCATCCCGCGCTCGCGCAGCAGGACGACGGTGCCGGGAAAGCCCTCGTCGGCGACGACGACGTTGCTGCCGCCGGCAAGGATCAGCTGGTCGCCCCCGTAGCGCAGGGCCGCGAGGGTCTCGGCCTCGGTGGTGGCCTCGATCAGGCGACCGGCCGGGCCGCCGAGGCGCAGGGTCGTGAACGCGGCGAGCATGGCGGGTTCGGGCACCGCACCAGACTAAGCGGTGCCCTAATCTTGTTGCCTATGAGCAAGCCTCAGCTCACCAAGGACATTTGGCTGGCCTCCCTTCGCGCGGACGGCGACGCGTTTCGCGCCGTCCTCAACAGCGGCACGCCGCTCGACGCGCCCGTGCCGAGTTGTCCGGGCTGGAGCGTCGGCGATCTCGCGTGGCATTTGAGCCTGGTGTATTCGTACGTCACCGGCCACGTCGCCCGTGGGCTGCTCGACCAGCCCGAGCCCCGGCGCACCGACCCGCTGCCGGAGGGGGTCGACGCGGCGACGGCGTGGACCGACGCGTTCACCGAGCTCGTGGCGACGCTCGACGCCGTTGAGCCGGAGCTGCCCGCCTGGAACTTCGCGCCCCAGGCGAAGAAGGCGTCCTTCTGGCACCGCCGCATGGCGCACGAGACGGCGATCCACCGCTGGGACGCCCAGATGGCCGGCGGCCTCGCCGGACCGATCGAGGCGCGGCTGGCCAGCGACAACGTCACCGAGGTGCTCGACACCTGGCTGCCCTCCGGCCGGCGCGGCGGCCCCGCCGACCGGGCCGGCATGATCGCGCTGCACGCGACGGACGTCGATCAGGTGTGGTATGTCCGGCTGCGTGGCGCCGGCATCGCCCTGCTCGACACCGACACGCTGCTCGACTCCGACGACCACCACGAGCGCGCCACCGCCAGCGGCTCGGCCAGCGACCTGGCCCTGGCGCTGTGGGGCCGCGTCCCGTTCGACACGCTCCTGGTCAGCGGCGACGCCACGCTCCTGCGCGGCCTGCTCGCCTGATCACCCGCGCGCCTGCTGGATGCGCGCGGCGCGGCGGCGCGTCTGCTCGTCGAAGAGCACGAGGAGTACGACTCCCGGAAATCGCGCTTCCTCGAAGGCGACGAGGGCCTGGCGGATCGCGTCGTCCACCGGCCAGGCGAACGCGCCCGACGAGATCAGCGGAAACGCGATCGACTCGGCGCCCAGCTCCGCGGCGAGGCGCAGCGAGTTGGCGTAGCACGCGCGCAGCGTCGGCGCCCGGTCCTCGTCGGTGCGGTAGACCGGTCCGACGGTGTGGATGACCCAGCGGGCGGGCAGGTCGCCCGCGGTCGTGGCGACGGCGTGGCCGGCGGGGAGGCCCTTCGGGTACATGGTCTCGCGCAACGCGCGGCACTCGGCCAGGATCGCCGGGCCGCCGCGGTGGTGGATCGCGCCGTCCACGCCCCCGCCGCCGAGCAGGGTGGAGTTCGCGGCGTTGACGATCGCGTCGACGCGTTGCTGGGTGATGTCACCGCGCAACAGTGTGAGGCGCACTCGCCGGCTCCTCGATGCTCAGGCCGAGCACCCGGCGGGTCAGCAACGTGGCGCCGATGACCGCGGCCGGCACCACGATGATCGCCACCACCGGCACCAGCAGCACCAGGAAGACCGGAATGCCGAAGCCGAGCGCCAGCGGGCGGTGGCCGCGCAGGATCTTGCGCCGGTCGCTCAGGCGCAGGCCCCGGCGGTTGAACGGGATGCCGGTCAGCTCCAGAGCGATGAGCCAACCGCCGACGATCGCGTTGAGCACCGGCACGACGGTCTGCCCGACGATCGGCACGAACCCGAGCAGGAACAGCGGGATCGCCAGCGCGATGCCGACCGCGATCAGCCGCACGGAGTCCACGATGCTGGGCCAGAGCGTGCGATACCACGGCAGGTCCACAACCCCGGGCGTCCCGCCCAGCCCGTCCTCGATCTTTTCGGAGATGGCCTCGTAGAACGGGTCGCCGATGAGCAGCGTGATCGCCGTGAACGTGAGCACCGAGATCAGCGCGGCCACCACGAGGATGCCGGCCCCGGCGCCGAACTCGACGAGCCTGCGCCACCCGGCGGGCCAGTCGTCGGCGAACCACGTCACCGCCGACGCGATCTCATCGATGTAGCCGAGCAGGAACACCCACCCGACGGCGAACAGCGCGCACGTGATGACGGCCGGGATCGCGCCGAGCAGCAGCAGCCTGGGACTGCGCCCGTACCGCGCGAAGCCCCGCCCCAGCAGCCGCAGCCCGGTCAGGAACTCGGACCCCGCCGATTTCACCTGTCCCACGGCAAGGCAGCCTACGCGAGAGACCCGCCGTCGCCACCGAACGGGGACGCCAGGCCGTTGCGATACGCGTACGCGATCGCCTGGGCCCGGTCGCGCGCGTCGATCTTGGCGAGCAGGTGGTTGAGGTGGCTCTTCACCGTGCCCTCGCTGATGTACAGCCGGTGCGCGATCTCCTTGTTGGACAACCCCTCGGCCACGAGCCCCAGCACCTCGGCCTCGCGCGGGGTCAGCCGCTCCCAAGGCGGCGGCTCGGGCCGGGCGAGCGCGTTGAGCACGCGGTGCTGCACGGCCGGATCGATGGCGGCACCGTCGTCGAGGACGCGCCGCAGCGCCGCGCTGATCTCGTCGCCGCCGGCCTCCTTGGTGAGGTAGCCTCGGGCGCCGGCGCGGAGCGCGTCGAGCACCGAGCGGTCGTCGGAGTACGTGGTGAGGACGACCACGCGGACCTCCGGCTGCCGCTCGCGCAGCAGCCGGGTCGCCTCGACCCCGTCGCAGCGCGGCATGCGCAGGTCCATGAGCACGATGTCGGGCCGCAGCCGCTCGGCCATCGCCACGGCCTCGACACCATCCGCCACCGTGCCGACCACTTCGACGTCCGGCAGCAGGCCGAGGACAAGCGCGAGTCCCTCCCGCACGACCCGCTGGTCATCGGCCACGAGCACTCGGATGCTCACGACACGCTGCCTACCCGCGGATCGTGTGTCATGCCGGGATCTCCAGTTCCACGCGGAAGCCGGTCTCCGTCGGCGCCGCCGTCAGCGCGCCGCCGAGCAGCTCCGCCCGCTCGCACATGCCGGTCAGGCCGTAGCGCCTGTTTCAAAGCTGGGGTGGGAGCGAGGCGGAGTCCAGATTCCGTCTGGTGGTGGCCCGCGGGAGCCAGGCTACCGGTGTTGTAACCGGGCTTCCGTGGAACGCCGCCAGGCGGAATCTGGGCCCGCCGCAGCCCCGCCTCAGCTATGAAACAGGCGCTAGCCGGCACCGGGCTCGGGCGGTGCGGCGGGGGCGCCGAAGTCCTCGACGACCAACCGTACCGCCGCCGGCTGATAGGACAGCCGGACTATGACTCGGGACCTCGGCCTCAGCCCCGTCACGCTCGCCGTCATCGTCGCGCTGCGCCACCATCCGGACGTGGTCAACGCCGCGGTGTGGATCCGCGGCTCGATCGTCGTGGCCAGCGCGGCCCTCACGAACGTCTTCGCGGCCCGGGGAGACGTGCGGCGGCTGCGGATCGTCGCGATCGTGATGGTGGTCGCCATCGTGGTCATCGTCGCGCTGCCGGGCCCGTTCCCGCTCTGGCTCAAGCTCGAACAGGTCGCGTGCGGCCTGCTCCTGCTCGGCATGATCGTGACGCTGCCGAGGAAGCTACGACGCGGCGAGGCGGTGTAGCGCGCCGCGGACGACCTCGGGCTTGGTGGTATACCAAAACGGGGGCAGCGACTTGCGCAGGAACGGCCCATAGCTCGTGGCGTGCTCCAGGCGCGAGTCGAGGACCGCGACCACGCCCTTGTCGCCGCGGGACCGGATCAGCCGGCCCACGCCCTGGGCCAGCCGCACGGCGGCGATCGGCACGCTCACCGCGGCGAAGCCGGAGCCGCCGGCCGCCTGGACGGCATCGGAGCGGGCCGCGGACAGCGGCTCGTCGGGGCGCGGGAACGGCAGCCGGTCGATGATGACGAGCTGGCACGCGTCGCCGGGCACGTCGACGCCCTGCCACAGCGACATGACCCCGAGCAGGCAGCTGTTACGGTCCTGGCGGAACTTGCGGACCAGGATCGGCAGCGACTCCTCGCCCTGCAGCAGGATCGTGATGCCGGGCGTGCGGGCGCGCAGCACCTCGGCGGCGCGCTCGGCGGCCTTGCGCGAGGAGAAGAGGCCGAGCGCCCTCCCACCGAGTGCCTGCACGAGCTCGACCATCTCGTTGGCGGCGGCCTCGGACAGGCCCGACGTCTGCGGCTTCGGCAGGTGTGCCGCGACATACAGGATGCCCTGCCGCGCGTAGTCGAACGGCGAGCCGACGTCCAGCGAGCTCCACGCGAGACCGGCCGTGTCGCGCGCCTCGTCGGCCCGCACGACCGCCTCGCGCGCCTCCTCGGCCGGCGTCGCCGCGGCCCCCTTGCCGGTCGGGTCCGGTTGCCCGACCGTGGCGGGCAGACCGAGCGAGCGGGCCACGCTGTCGAACTGGCCGCCGAGGGCCAGGGTCGCCGAGGTCGCCACGACCGTGCGCTCGCTGAACAGGTTGGTGCTCAGCGTGCCGGCGACGGAGAGCGGGGCGATGACGACGGCGCGCCGGCCGCGGTCGTCGCGCTCGATCCAGGCGACGTCGTGCTCGGCGTTGGCGATCATCCGCTGGGCGATCTTCGTCAGGTCGGCGACCATGGTGCGCGCCTGCTGCTTGCGGACCGGGTCGGCGTCGTCGGCCCGGACCTCGCCGATCGTCTCGATGGTCTTGCGCCCGCCCGCGTCGAGCAGGGTCAGGGCCTCGGCGAGCACGTCGGGCAGGGCGCCCACGACCCGGCCGGCGGGCATCTCGGCGAGCGCGACGGTGAGCACGTCGCCGGCCTCCATGAGCCGGTCTGCGACCTCGTCGTCGACATACGGCCGGCACCGCCGGGCGGCCCGCTCCAGCAGCTCCGGGGTCAGCTCGGCCTGCGACGCGGAGCTGACCCGGTCGGCGAGCTCGTGGGCCTCGTCGACGACGAGCAGCTCGTGCGGCGGGATGATCTGCCGGCCGGTGAGCATGTCGACGGCGAGCAGGCTGTGGTTGGTGACCACGATGTCGGCCTCGCGGGCCCGGGCACGGCTGGCCTCGGCGAAGCACTCGGCGCCATACGGGCAGCGCTGCGCGCCGACGCACTCGCGGGCCGGCATCGACACCAGCCTCCAGGCCGAGTCGTCGACGCCGGGGTCGAGCTCGTCGCGGTCGCCGGTCTCGGTCTCCATCGCCCAGTCGCGCAGCCGGTCGATCTGCTTGCCGAGCCGGCCGGCTTCGCCGAGCCATTTGGTCGGTTTGGTCTCCCCGATGTCGAACAGCCCGTCGTCGGGCTCCTCCGCCGAGGTGCCCTCCAGCCGGGCCAGGCAGACGTAGTGATGGCGGCCCTTGAGCACCGCGAAGGTCGGCCGGCGGCCCAGTAGCGGCTCGACCGCGTCGGCGAGGCGGGGCAGGTCGTGGTCGACGAGCTGGGACTGCAGCGCCAGCGTCGCGGTGGAGACCACCACCGGCCCCTCGACGAGCAGCGACGGCACAAGATATGCCAGCGACTTGCCGGTGCCGGTGCCCGCCTGGACCAGCAGGTGCTCCCCCTTCTCCGCCGCGTCCGAGATCGCCCGCGCCATCGTCTGCTGGCCGGGGCGCTCGGCGCCCTCCGGCACGGCGCCGACGGCTGCGGCGAGGACGTCGGTCACTTCCGGTCGGGCGCGGCGGGTCTGAGGGGAGGCTGTCACGTCCGAGCACGCTACCCCCTGCGTACGACAGATTCCGGCGGCCACACCACGAATCGGTACGGTGAGCCGATGAAGCGCGTTCGCGTGATGTACCGCAAGTTCGACGGCTCCCCGCACTGGAACTACGAGACCGACCTGCTCGGCGAGGACGAGCACGGGATCTGGCTGGGCGCCCCGGTCGGCACCCCCGTGCACCGCGGAACCGTCCGGACGGGTCCGGTCGAGGCGCCCCACGTGCTGCTCTTCCCGCGGCAGGCGTGGTGGACGGCGTGCTTCAACGCCGTGCCGCACCGCACCGAGATCTACTGCGACATCACGACCGTGCCGCACTGGCCGAGCGAGACCGAGGTCACGGCGATCGACCTGGACCTCGACGTGCGCCGGCGCCGCGGCGGCGCGGTCGAGCTGCTCGACGAGGACGATTTTGCGGTGCACCAGGTCAGATACGCCTACCCGGCCGACGTCATCGCGCAGGCGCAGGCCAGCGCCGACTGGCTGCTGTCGGCCGTCGGCGACCGGCGGGAGCCGTTCGGTTCGGCGTACCACCCGTGGCTACAGCAGGTCGCCTGACTTCTCCGGGTCGAGGCTGCCCGGAAAACGCGTCGCGCACACGGCCGATTCGGCCAGCGCGCGAAATGCGCGTTAAGTACCATTTTTCCCATGGACAACGCCCTGGCGACCGTCGCCGCCGGACTCGTCGGCCTGGCGACCAGCGGGGCGCTCGCCGCGATCGCCGCGGCCCGCCTCCGCCGGGGTCGCCCATACCTCGCCAACGGCCTGTTCGTGGCGCTCGACGGACCCGTGGACCCGGCCGCCGTCGCGGCCCGCGCCGGCTACGCGGGGGTCGAGGTCGGCGTGCGGATCGACGCCGACACCACATTCCAGACGCTGCGGCTGACCTGCGCGATGCCGCCCGGCGAGCCGGCACCGACGTTCGACCAGGCGGTGCTCACGCCGCTGGCCGCGCGGGTCGCCGGCAACCCGCTGGGCCGCGTGCATCCCCGCCGGGCGGAGCCGTTCCTGCTCATGGTGCGGGCCGAGCCGGACCCGGACCCGGAGACCGGCGTGGTGCGCGCGACCGGCCGGGAGTACGAGACGCTCGACCGCCTGCTGCGCCCGCACGCGCCGATCCTGACCACGTTCCTCGGCGGGCGGGTCGTCCCGGGCCCGATCACCGTCGTGCTCACCGGGCCGCACTGGTCGCGCGCCGATCTGCTGGGCGCCTACGAGCGGTACGCCTTCCTGGAGGGTCGCTTCAGCGACCTCGAGCCCGGCGGCCTGCCGGCCAGCGTGGCGCCGATGGTCACCGAGCCGCTCGCCGCCCGGATCGGCTGGGACGCCCGCGAGGAGTGGCCCGAGTTCCCGGCCGAGGCGCGGCACATCGTGCGGTCGCTGGTGCGCGCCGCGCACGCCGGCGGGCGGCGGGTCCGCTTCGCCGACGTGCCGGAGGGGCCACGGCGCGTGCGTAACGCCTTCTGGCGCGAGCTGCGCGCCGCGGAGGTCGACGTGATCGGCAGCCGGCACCGAGGTGCGCTCGCCCGGTTCCTGCGCCGCCCTGTCCGGCGCACCTACAAGCACCGCGCGACACCCGTCCGATATGCACCTGGTATGCACCGAAAAGGGCTCCCGGCATTACATGAACCACAAGTGAACACGGAATGAACCGCAGGTAGGCATAGGACCGCGGTGCGGCAAAGCGATGTGCAGGGTCTTAGCATTCTCGGTCGAGAGTCCCCGGCACCCCTTCTTGACGTTTCGAGGTCGACTGTGCGGTTCAGGCTGCGTCCTAGTGACGATTCGTTCTACGAGCTCTTCAGCCGCGCGGCGCAGAACCTCGTCAAGGGCACCGACCTGCTCTCGGAGCTGGCCGTGCCGGGCGCCGACGTGCAGTCGGTGAGCGAGCGGCTGGTCGAGGTCGAGCACGACAGCGACGCGATCACGCACGAGCTCTACAAGAAGATCAACTCCAGCTTCATAACGCCCTTCGACCGCGAGGACATCTACCGCCTCGGCTCGCTGCTGGACGACGTGATGGACCACCTGGAGGCGGTCGGCAGCCTGCTCTACCTGTACGGCCTCACCAAACTGCCGTCGCTGCCCCGCGAGATCCACGAGATCGTCAAGGTGCTCGACCAGCAGTCCCGGCTCACCGCCGACGCGATGCCCCGGCTCAAGTCGATGAAGGACCTCGAGCCGTACTGGGTGGAGTGCAACCGCCTCGAGAACGAGGGCGACAGCGCCTACCGGATGGCGCTCGTGCGGCTGTTCTCCGGGGAGTACGACGCGCTGACCGTCCTGAAGATGAAGGAGGTCGTCGACGAACTCGAGGCGGCCTGCGACGCGTTCGAGCACGTGGCGAACACGGTCGAGACCATCGTGGTCAAGGAGTCGTAGCCATCAGCGCAGAGTTCGTCGCGGTCCTCGCCGTCATCATCGTGGCGCTGGTCTTCGACTACACCAACGGTTTCCACGACGCCGCGAACGCCATCGCCACCTCGGTCTCCACCCGCGCGCTCAGTCCCCGGACCGGGCTCCTCATGGCGGCGGTCGGCAACTTCGTCGGCGCCCACCTCGGCGGCCACGTCGCCAAGACGGTCGGCGGCGGGATCATCGACCCGCCGACCGGCATGATCGGGCTCGGCATCGTCTTCGCGGGCGTCGTCGGCGGCATCGCCTGGAACCTGATCACGTGGTACTTCGGGCTGCCCTCGTCTTCCTCGCACGCGCTCTTCGGCGGCCTCGTCGGCGCGTCGCTGTGCGCCGCGTGGTTCGGCACGGACGCCAAGGTGCTGTGGACCGGCATCCTGGACAAGGTCATCGTACCGATGATCGCCTCGCCGCTGGTCGGTTTCGTCCTGGGCGGGCTGTTGATGGTGGCCGTCATGTGGACGTTCCGGCGCGGCAACCCGCGGCGGCTCAGCCGCGGCTTCCGCCGGGCGCAGACCGTCTCCGCCGCGGCGATGGCGGTCGGCCACGGCATGCAGGACGCCGCGAAGACGATGGGCATCATCGTGCTGGCGCTGTTCGTCGGCGGCTACCAGAGCACCAAGACCGACATCCCCGAGTGGGTGTTCCTGGCCTGCTCCACGGTGCTGGCCCTGGGCACGTACTCCGGCGGCTGGCGCATCATCCGCACCCTGGGCCGCAAGGTGATCGACCTCGACCCGCCGCAGGGCTTCGCCGCCGAGACGGTCGCCGCGGGCGTGCTGTTCACCACCTCGCAGCTCGGCCTGCCGATCTCGACCACGCACAGCATCACCTCGGCCATCATGGGCGTCGGCGCGACGAAGCGGCTCTCCGCGGTGCGCTGGCAGGTGGCCGGCAACATCCTCATCGCATGGGTGCTGACCTTCCCCGGCGCCGCCCTGATCGCGATGCTGATCTACCTGCCGGCCCGCCCGCTGTTCTCCTGAGCTCCTACCCGCTGGCGTACCGGTCCCGGTGCGCCAGCCCCATCTCGGCCCGCAGCCCGTTCTCCGTGAGCTCCAGCGGGTGGAGCGGGTCGATGCGGTTGGGCGTGTGCGGGTCGCCGTCGTCGTCGATCGGCAGCCCCACGGCCTGGCGCTCGTAGTTGGGCACCGACGAGCCGCCATTCCGATCGAGCCCGTTCGCCCCGTTGTAGAGGTCACGGTTGAACGTTCCGTAGTCGAAGTCGTACACGTGCGCCATCTCGTGGTAGAGCACCACCACGGGCGGCGTGCCGTTCAGCAGGCTGTCATACGACGGGTTGTACCTGA
This sequence comes from Dactylosporangium sp. NPDC000555, assembly GCF_040300025.1. Classification (NCBI taxonomy): domain Bacteria; kingdom Bacillati; phylum Actinomycetota; class Actinomycetes; order Micromonosporales; family Micromonosporaceae; genus Dactylosporangium; species Dactylosporangium sp. NPDC000555. The sequence continues at coordinate 66,706 of NZ_JBEPDB010000003.1, forward strand.
TGCGAGTCATGCCGTCCGCCGAGTTCGCGTGGCCGTTGGCCTCGGCGGTCGGCGAGATCCCCAGCGGCACGCCGGAGTCGCGCAGGTCGGTGAGCATCGCCCGGCCGTCCGGCGAGGCGGCCAGCAGCTCGAGGTCGGCCCGCACCCGCTCCTGGTAGGCCGCGTCGCCCTCGATCGTGATGAAGCCGGTCAGGTCGCCGCCGGCCGCCGCCGCGGTCATCCGCTCGACGCCGACGACCGTGTCCTGCGCCTGGCCGTAGAGCGTGTCCGCGCCGGCGCCGCCGTCGATCGTGTCGCGGCCCTCGCCGGAATACAGCACGTCGTCGCCTGCCCCACCGGTCATGACATCGTCGCCTCGGCCGCCCGAGAGCACGTCGGCGCCCTCGCCGCCGTCGAGATAGTCGGCGCCCTCACCGCCCTCCAGGTAGTCCGCACCCTCGCCGCCGTGCAGGGTGTCGGAGCCGCCGAGGCCGTAGAGCGTGTCGTCGCCACGGCCGCCATCGAGCAGGTCGTCGCCCGCGCCGCCGTCGAGATAGTCGCGGCCGTCGCCGCCGAACATCAGGTCGTCGCCCGGGCCGCCCTCGTCGTCCTCGTCGCCGAGGCTCCCCCAGAGCCGGTCGTCGCCCTCGCCCAGGTCGGCCCGCTCCCTGGCGTCGAGGCGCTGCCCCGCGAGCGCCAGCGGCCCGAGGCTGACCCGGTCGTTGCCGGCCCCGGCGCGGACCACGTCGGCGCCCGCGCCGGCGATCAGCACGTCGTCGCCGGCACCGCCGGAGAGCACATCATTGCCGGCGCCGGCGAGGACCGTCACGCCCTCGTCCCCCTCGATCCGCACGCTGTCGTCGCCGCCGCCGGTGCGCAGCACGAGCCGGGCGCCGGGCGGGATCGCCAGGCGCTGCCCGCCGACGATCACGTATCCCCCGTCCACCACCACGTCGTCGGCGCCCTCGCCGGTCTGGACCACGAACAACCCGTCGACGAGCCGCGCGTCGACGCCGCCGGCCGGCGCGGGCGGGACCCACCCGGCGAGCAGCCCGGTCATGACCGGAATCCAGTTGGCGGCCAGCAGCTCCCAGTTGGCGCGCGCCCGGCCGAGCGCCGCCTCCCGGTCCGCGAGGCCCCGCTCGACGTCGCCGCGCACGGCGGCCGCCTCGGCGACCGCCGCCCGGACGGCGGCGGCCTGGTCCGTGTCCACCGGACGGAACGTCACGGTGCCGCCGCCGCGCCGATGCGCCACGGCGCCGGCCACCCGCTCCCAGGCGTGGTCGAGCTGGTCCTGCCCGCCGCGTAGCAGCGCCGCCGCGCCGTCGAGCGCCACCGCGGTGTCGTCCGCGGCGTGTCCCAGCCGCTCGAGACTGTCGGCGAACCGGTTGTAGTGCGCCCGATAGTCCTCGGCCGTCGCGCCCTCCCACTCGCTGCCGAGGACCGGCACCGCGGCCCGATCCAGCGTCTCGCGGGCCGCCCGCGCGTCGCCGCCGACCGCCCGCCACGCCAGCGCCGCCCGGGCCAGCGCCTCGGGCCGCGCGGCCAGGTCCCACACGTCGTCGACCACGAGCGGACCGGCGGACGTCACAACGGCGCCCGGCGCGAGCCGCCCATGCGCTGGCTCGCCAGCCGGTCGGCGTCGCGGTAGGCGAAGGCGGCCTGCAGGAGCCGGTCGGCGTCGCTCTCCAGGATCTGGACGTGTGCGTACACGGCGTCCTGCGCCTCGGTCTCCAGCCTCCCGGCGACCCTCGCGGGGCCGGCCGAGGCCGGGGTGTTGCCGAAGGCGTCGGCGGGCAGCGACAGGTCGCGGAAGCCGGTGCGATAGCGCGAACCGGCCCCGTCGGCGGCCGTGAGGCAGGCGTCGGCCAGCCTGATCAGCGCGTCGGGGTCGACCCGGAGTTCCTGAGCCATACGGCGCACAGTAACGATGCCGGGACGGCCGGTCCGCCCCGTTCAGTCCTCAGCTCGAATAGTCAAGTCCGATAATTCCGGAAATATCATTAAGAAGGCGCAAAATATCTATTGTCTCGGACAGTGGCACGAGCTGGCTCTCGATCAGGCCCTCGCGCAGGCACCGGTGTACCTCCTCCGCCTCGAACTGGTAGCCGCGCCCCTCGTACGCCAGGTCGAACTCCTCGGCCTCCTCGCCCCGCCAGAGCGTGAACCCGTGCGGGTGGAAGAAGTCCCGCCGCACCTCGATGCGCCCGAGCGTGCCGGTGATCGTGCCGCGGCGGGCACTGTCGCCGAGCAGGGAGCAGGTGAGCGCCGCGACCGCGCCGCCGTCGTAGCCGAACAGCATGCCGGTGTTCTCGTCCACGCCGCCGGCGCTCATCCGGGCCCACGCCTGGACCGTGCTCGGCACGCCGAGGAACAGGTGCGCGAACGTGACCGGGTAGATGCCCACGTCGTAGAGCGCGCCGCCGCCGAGCCGCCGGTCGCGCAGCCGCGAGGTCTCCGGGAACGGGCCCTGGATGCCGAAGTCGGCGTGCACCGACACCGGCTCGCCGATCGCGCCGTCGCGGACCAGCTCGACCATGCGGCGGATCGCCGGGATGCAGCGCATCCACATGGCCTCCATGAGGAACACGCCGCCGGCCCGCGCCGTCTCGGCCATCTCCTCGGCCTCGCTCACGGCGAGCGTGAACGGCTTCTCGCACAGCGTCGCCTTGCCGGCCCGCAGCGCGAGCATGGCGGCCTCGTAGTGCGCGCTGTGCGGGGTGGCGATGTAGATCGCGTCGACGTCCGGGTCCTCGACCAGGGCCTGCCACGAGCCGTGGGCCCGGGCGGCGCCGTGTTCCGCCGCGAACCGCTCCGCCGCTTCGGTACTGCGGGATCCAACCGCCGCCAGCTCCGCGTCCGGCAGCAGCCGGAGGTCCCCGGCGAACGTGGCGGCGATGGCGCCGGTCGACAGGATGCCCCAGCGGATGCGATCGCTCATGGCCGTAGCTTAGGCAGGTGACAACGTTTGCGAACGACGGCCCGGGCGAGGCCCACCGGCGCCCCGCCGGCGTGTCGGACAAGACGGTCGAGGCGCTCGGCAAGCTGAGCGAGGCCCTGGAGACCGTCGAGCGCGCCCGCGGCCGCCTCTACGATCTGCACCAGCTCATCGGCCACGCCGACCTGATGCTCGACGACGCCGTGTCGCTGCTGCGCGAGGCCGGCCACCCCGACCTCGCCGAGCGCGTCGAGTCGGAGCTGATCGGCCGCAACGTGGTCGACGGCCGCTGGACGTTCCAACTGGTCGAGGAGTTCGACGACGGATACTACGCGCTCTTCCGGGAGCTCGACCGGACCGCGCGCGAGCAGCTCGCCGGCGGGCGGCGGCACCTGCACGAGGCGGAGATGAAGGAGCGCCGCCGCACCCACGGCCGCCCCGGCCATGAGGCCACCCCGTAACGTGGGCCCATGGCCGAGTTTCAGTTACCGCCCGAGCTGGCACAGCACGCCCGGCGCTTCGCCGAGCACGGCGGCGTGCCCGTCGAGCCGCGCCTGGCCAGCACCGTGGTGCTGCTGCGGGAGCCGTTCGAGGCATACCTGATCCGCCGGGCGGCGACGATGGCGTTCGCCGCGTCGATGTACGCCTTCCCCGGCGGCGGCGTCGACCCGCGCGACGCGGCGTTTCACCCGGGCTGGGCCGGGCCGTCGCCGGCGCGGTGGGCGGCGCGGCTGCGCCTCGACGAGCCGGTCGCGCGCTCGGTGGTGTGCGCGGCCGTGCGCGAGGTGTTCGAGGAGTCCGGTGTCCTGCTGGCCGGCCCCGACGAGAGCACCGTGGTCGGCGACGTCAGCGGCCAGGAATGGGAGGAGGCGCGACTGGCGCTGATCGCGCGGGAGCTGGGCTTCGCCGAGCTTCTCAGCCGCCGCGGGCTGGTGCTGCGCAGCGACCTGCTGGTGCCGTGGTCGCGCTGGATCACGCCGGAGCACGAGCCGCGGCGCTACGACACGTATTTCTTCCTCGCCCTGCTGCCCAAGGGCCAGGTGCCCCGGGATGTGAGCGGCGAGGCCGACGAAAGCCTGTGGTGCCCGCCGGCCGAGGCGGCCGACGGCCGCTACGCGATGCTGCCGCCGACGCTGGAGACGCTGCGGGACCTCGCGAAGGCCGGCGGCATCGACGGCGTCCTGGCGGCGGCGCCGGCCCGTGATCCGGCCGACGCCATCCGCCCCACCGCCGATCAGCCGAAGCGGCCCGTGATGTAGTCCTCGGTCCTCTTCACCGACGGGTTGGTGAAGATCTTCGCGGTGTCGTCGTATTCGATGAGCCGTCCCGGCTCCCCGGTCTTGTCGATCGAGAAGAATCCGGTGCGGTCCGACACCCGGGCCGCCTGCTGCATGTTGTGGGTGACGATCACGATCGTGTACTGGTTCTTCAGCTCGGTGATCAGGTCCTCGATCGCCAGGGTCGAGATCGGGTCGAGCGCCGAGCAGGGCTCGTCCATGAGCACGACCTGCGGCTCGACCGCGATCGTCCGGGCGATGCACAGCCGCTGCTGCTGACCGCCGGACAGGCCCGCGCCGGGGCGGCCCAGCCGGTCCTTGACCTCGTTCCAGAGGTTGGCGCTGCGCAGCGCCTTCTCCGCGACCTCCTCCAGCACCGACTTCTTGCGCACGCCGTTGAGACGCAGGCCGGCGATGACGTTCTCGAAGATCGACATCGTCGGGAAGGGGTTGGGCCGCTGGAACACCATGCCGATCATCCGGCGCACGGCCGTGACGTCGACGTCACGGTCGTAGATGTTCTGCCCGTCGATGAGGAGCTGGCCCTCGATCCGCGCGTTCGGCAGGACCTCATGCATCCGGTTGATGGACCGCAGAAACGTGGACTTGCCACAGCCCGAAGGCCCGATCAGGGCGGTGACCGACTTGGGCTCGATCGTCATCGACACGGAGTCGATCGCCTTGAACGATCCGTAGTACGAGGTGACGCCGTGGGCTTCGATCCGTTTTGCCATGGGGGCGCTCCAGTGATTATCGGGCGAGCTTGTTGCGGCGGGCCAGCAGCTTCGCCGCGACGGTGAGTACCAGCACGAGCACGACCAGGGTGAGGGCCGCCGTCCAGGCACGCCCAGGAGCGAACTGGGAGGCGACGCCGGCCTGCTCGAAGATGAACAGGGACAGCGAGGACTGGTTGCCGCTGAAGACGTTGAAGTTGATGGAGCTGAGGCCGCCGGCGACGAGCAGCACCGGCGCGGTCTCCCCGGCGGCACGCGCCACCGCGAGCATGACGCCGGTGACGATGCCGGGCAACGCGGTCGGGAGCACGATCCTCGTGACCGTCTTCCACTTCGGCACGCCGAGGGCATACGATCCCTCGCGCAGCGTTCCGGGCACCAGCCGCAGCATCTCCTCGGTGGAGCGCACCACGGTCGGCAGCATGAGCACGCTGAGCGACAGCGCCGCGGCGAAGCCGGAGTAGGCCGCCTTGCCGTCGTTCCACAGCGGGGTGACCGTGAACACCCAGAACGACAGGACGAAGAGGCCGGAGACGATCGACGGGATGCCGGTCATGACATCGACGAAGAAGCGGATCGCGTTGGCCAGGAAGCCGCGGCCGTACTCCACGATGTAGATCGCGCCGAGGACGCCCAGCGGCACCGTGATGAGCGTGGCGATGCCCGCCTGCTCAAGGGTGCCGATGATGGCGTGGTAGGCGCCGCCCTTCTCGTCGAAGGCGCCGATATTGTTCATCGACGTCTGGAAGAAGTTCAGGTCCAGGCGCTCGCTGCCCTTGCTCAGCAGCGTCCAGACGACCGAGAGCAGCGGAAGCAGGGCCAGGATGAACGCGCCGTAGATCAGCACGCTCGCCATGCGGTTGCGCGCCGAGCGGGTGCCTTCCACGATGCTCGCCGCGATGCCCATCAAGGCCACGAAGAAGATCGCGGCGACAACGCCCGTCAGCACCCAACCGCCGGCGTCGGTCAGCTTGATCAGCACGAACGAGACGGCCACCGCCGCGACGGCGGCCGCCCAGGGCGTCCAGGGCGGCAGCGACTTGGCCCGTAGCTGGCGCGCATCGGTCACGCCCAGCCGGACGGGGGTTTCGACGGCCATTACGCAGCCCCTCCGACGAACTCGCGACGCCGATAGATGATCGCGCGTGCGCCCATGTTGACGATCAGGGTGATCACGAACAGCACCAGGCCGGACGCGATGAGCGCCCCGCGGCCGACGTCGTTGGCCTCACCGAACCGGTTGGCGATGTTCGAGGCGATCGTGATGCCGCCGGGGCCGAGGAAGTCCCAGTTGATGGCGAAGACACTGCCCAGCGTGAGAGCGAGGGCGATGGTCTCGCCGAGGGCCCGGCCGAGGCCGAGCATGACCGAGGCGATGATGCCGGCGCGCCCGTACGGCAGGACGGCCGTGCGGATCATCTCCCACTTGGTGGAGCCCAGCGCGAGCGCGGCCTCCTGGTTCTCCGGCGGGGTCTGCAGGAAGACCTCGCGGGACAGGGACGTGACGATCGGCAGGATCATGATCGCCAGGACTACCGAGCCGAGCAGTACCGACTTGCCGTACGGCCCTTCGCTGCCGAAGATCGGCAGCCACCCGAACACGTCGTGCAGCCACTTCGACAGATCCGTGATCGGCTCGTAGAAGTAGTCGCGGCCCCAGAGGCCGAACACGACGCTGGGCACGGCGGCGAGCAGGTCGATGACGAAGCCGAGCGTGGTGGCTACCCGCCGGTGCGCGTAGTGCGACAGGCACAGCGCGATGCCCAGCGCCACGGGCACCGAGATCAGCAGCGCCAGTGCCGCCGTCAGGATCGTGCCGAAGACCGTGGCGGCGATGCCGAACTTCGGCTGGTCGCCGTCGGTGAACCACTCCTTGTACGTGAAGAAGTTGACCGTGTCCTTGTTGATGGCGGGGATGGCCTTGACGACCAGGAAGACGGCGATCGCCGCGATGATGACAAGCACCATCGAGCCGGCGGCCGTCGCGGTTCCGCGGAAGAACATGTCACCGCTGAACCGCTTGCGCGGCGGAAGACCGCCACCTCCGCCGGGCGAACCGGCGGAGGTGGCGGACAGAGTCTGCTGGCTCAACGAGTCTTCCTGTCAGGCCAGGTTCTTGATCGAGGACTCCACCTTGGCGCGGACCGTCTCCGGCAGCGGGGCGTAGCCCAGCTTCTCCAGCGAGGCCTGGCCGGCGGTGCTGACCGTGTAGCCGAGGAAGCCCTTCACCAGCGGGAGCTTGTCGGCGGCGGTGCCCTTGCTGCAGACGATCTCGTAGGTCACCAGGACGATCGGGTAGGCCCCGGCCTCCTTGGTGGCGTAGTCGATCGAGAGCTTCAGGTCGTCGCCGGTGCCGGTGACCTTGGCGCCCGCGATGGTCTTGCCGGCCGCCTCGGCGGTCAGCGCGGTGTACTCGCCGGCGCCGTTGTAGATCTTGGCCGTGCCGAGGCTGTTGGCCTTGGCGAACGACCACTCGACGTAGCCGATCGAGCCCGCGGACTTCTTCACGGCCGCGGCGATGCCGTCGGAGCCCTTCTCGGCCTGGCCGCCCTGGGCCTTCCACACCTTGTCCTTGCCGGCGGTCCACGCGCTGGGGGCGGCCGCGGTCAGGTAACCGGTGAAGTTGTCCGTGGTGCCGGAGGAGTCCGAGCGGTGCACGGCGAGGATCGGGGTCGCCGGGAGCGTGGCGCCCGGGTTGTCTTCCTTGATGGCGGCGTCGTCCCAGTTCTTGACGGCACCGCTGAAGATCTTCGCCAGGGTGTCCGGCTTGAGCTGCAGGTCCTTGACGCCGTCAAGGTTGTACGCGACCGCGATCGGGCCGGTCACCATCGGCAGGTTGAGCGCCGGGGCGCCACCGCAGCGGCTGGCCGCCTTGGTGCTCTCCTCGCCGTCCTTCAGCGCCGAGTCGGAGCCCGCGAAGTCGGCCGTGCCACCGGAGAAGGCGGTGATGCCGGCGCCGGAGCCGGTGCCCTGGTAGTCGATCTTGGCACCCGAACACTTCGACTGGTATGACTTGATCCACTCGTCCATCGCGTTCTTCTGCGCGGACGAGCCCTGAGCTGTAAGCGAGCCATCCGCGCACGTCGGGCCGGCGGCGGACGCACCGCCCGCGCCGGTCGACGCCGGAGTCGAGGGTTCGTTGTTGTCCGAGCCGCACGCGGCGAGCGCGAGCGTCGCGGTGAGCGCGATGCCGGCGATGAGGCCGTGCCGCTTGAGGTTCACTGCGGTCCCTTCGTCGGGGATATTCCGACTTCCGTTGCCTGGGGAGGTGGCGGAAGGCCGACGCAGGTCGTCGACTGACAGGGACGCTAAGAGCGGTAGGTAACCACGCCTCTGGAGCCGGGTGAACGCGGGGTGAACAGGTCCTGGGCCGCAAATGACGGCTGGTCGGAGGCGAGTTGGCCATTGGGTGAACTGCCCAACGGTGCGGCGTGGTGCCCCTTTTGCGGCATGATCACGCCCACCGTTCGCGACCAGCGCCTACAGCGTGCGCTGGAACGAGACGTCGTTGGACCAGCGGACGAACCCGAGGCGCCGATACAGCGCCAGGGCCCGCGTGTTGCTCTCGTCGACGTACAGCATGACCTGAGCCAGCCCCCGGTCACGCAGATGCCACAGCCCGGCGAGGGTCAGCGCCCGGCCGAGGCCGCCGCCGTTCGCGTCCGGGGAGACACCGAGAACGTACACCTCACCGATCGGCTCAGGGACATGTGCCTCCTCGCCATCGCCTGGCTGCGTGGGCGCCGCGCCATGGACCTTGGTCCAGTGGAAGCCGAGCAGCCGGCCGTCGCCCGCCTCGGCGAGCAGGAACCCGGCGGCCTCGAACCACGGCTCACTCAGCCGCATGTGCAGATCGTCCAGCGTCCACTTGCCCTGCTCCGGGTGCTCGGCGAAGGCCGCCGCGTTGAGCGCCAGCCAGGCCTCGTCGTCCACGCCGGGCCGGAACGCGCGCAGGTGCGCCCCGGCGGGCAGCACGGCCTCGTCCAGCGGCGCGGAAAGCGAGCGGCGCAGCTGCAGCAGCACCCGGACGCGGTCGAAGCCGAGCCGGATGGCCAGCGCCGAGGCCGACGGGTGGTCGCCGTGCGCCCACAGTCGCAGCCGGCCGCCGTTGCGCTCGTCGGCGACGGCCATGGCCGCGGTGACCAGGGCGCGCCCCAGCCCGCGGCGGCGGTGCAGCGGGTGCACCACCAGCTCCGCCGAGGCGCCCTCGACGGCGTCGGTCGTATCGACGTAGGCATACCCGACGATCTGCTCCGGCGTCTCGCCGTACGCCAGCAGGTGCACCGCGGGTGCCTCGCCCCCGTGCCGGAGGTGCAGCACGACGTGCTCGGACAGGGGAAGCGCGCCGTCGGTGTCGCCCGCCGCCCGCATCAGCGCCAGGACCTGCCCGACCTGGTCCGGGGAGAGGTGCTCGGCACGGTGTACGGCAGGCGCTGGGATCATGCGATCAATGTAGCCCGCGCCCGGTAACTCGTGAAACGGCCTCAGACCCTTACCGGCTCGGAGTCGTGCAACGGACGGGCCGGCGGGACGACGAACTTGTAGCCCACCTGGCGCACGGTGCCGATCATCGACTCGTACTCGGACCCGAGCTTCGCCCGCAGCCGCCGCACGTGGACGTCGACCGTCCGGGTGCCGCCGAAGTAGTCGTAGCCCCACACCTCGCGCAGCAGTTGGTCGCGGGTGAACACCCGGCCGGGATGCTGGGCCAGGAACTTCAGCAGCTCGAACTCCTTGTAGGTGAGGTCGAGCGGGCGGCCCTTGAGCTTCGCCGCGTAGGTGTCGGGGTCGATGGAGAGCTCGCCGGCCTTGATCATGCCGCCGCTCGCGGCCGCGGCGGAGTTGAGCCGCCCCACGCCCAGGCGCAGCCGGGCCTCGATCTCGGCGGGGCCGGCGGAGGCGAGGATGACATCGTCGAGGCCCCAGTCGGCGTGCAGGGCGACCAGCCCGGCCTCGGTGACCACGGCCAGCAGCGGAACGCCGAGGCCGGTGGCGTGCAGCATGCGGCAGGTGGCGCGGGCGTCGGCCAGCTCGGTGCGCGCGTCGACCACGACGGCGTCAGGGCTGGGGCCGCTCACCAGTGTGCGAACGTCTCTGGGTGCGGTGCGCACCGTGTGGGGCAGCAGGTCAAGGCCTGGCAACACCACCTGGCCCGCGGGAGCCGCGGTCAGCAGCAGAATCTCCACGAGTCACCTCCGTGGCCGCGGCGCACCTGGTCGCTCGGGCGCTGTGGCGCCCAGGCAGGGCGGCGGCTCGCTCCAATCCCGGCAGCTCTGACGGGAGGTTGTGGGCGTATCCCGCACGAGAATATCTGAGTATTCACGTTTTGCGACCGGTCAAACCGTGGTTCGAGACAGTTGAGTGAGCCACACCCCGCCGTTTCCGATGACATGATATTCGCGCGCGGGAGCAATGACGAGCGGGCCGGGTCTCCAGGTCATCCCCGCCTGGGTCGTTACCGGCCGGTCTGGCACGATCGTTGCGTGCCCGCAACCCCGTCGCCCGCCGAGGACTTCGGCGTCTGGCCCCCGGCCTCCGAGCCGGCCTCCCGTCGCCGCCGCCGGGACGAGGCCGGACGCGATACCGGCCGCCGAGACCAGCCCGGACGGGATGCCGACCGCCGCGACCGCGCCCCGCGCAACGACGGCCGGGAGACCGACGGGCACCACCCCGAACATCACCCCGACGGCGACCCCGACCCCGGTGACGTCGCCGACACCGGCGACAGCCCGGAGAAGCCCGCCCCGATCCCCCCGCTGCCCCCGGTTCGCCGCCTCGTCTCGCTCGGCGTGGCGGGCTTCGCCGCGCTCGTGACGATCGCGCTCATCGTCGGCGCGCAGACCCGCCACGAGTCGTACGCCGTGGTGGTCTTCGGCGTCCAGGCCCTCTTCGTCGGCGTCTGGACGATCGCGAGCCGCCCGCCCGCGCCGAGGGTCGTCGGCATCGTCGGCATCGCGGTGGCGATCGGCACCGACGTCGCCGCCGTGCTGAACCGGCCGGCGTCGCTGGCCCCGCTCGCGTACGTGACCGCCGCCGGCTTCATCATCGGCGTCGTCGGCCAGCTCACCCGCCCGGCGGGCCGCCAGCGGGTCACCGAGTCGCTCGGCTCCTCGCTGGTGGTGACGCTGGGTGTCGTTTCCTTCGCCAGCCTGGTGGTGCTCGGGCGCATCCCGCACGGCACCCAGGCGATCGTCGCCTGCCTGGCCGCGGCCGGCATAGCGCTGTTCATCGCCCGCTTCAGCGATGCGATCGCCGCCTTGCCGCGAATCGCGCCCCAGGTCCCGCGCGGCGGCGCCGGCGTCGTGCTGGGCACGATGGTCGGCACGGCCGCAGCCGGCGCCATCGGCAACTACCTGGACGGCCTCAGCCCCCTGCCGAGCGCTCTGGCGGGCCTGGCAACCGCGATCGTCGCGGTCATGGTCGACCTGTCGGTCGGCTATGCCGAGGCGAGCCGCATCATCGACGGCGACGAGCCGGCCCTGTGGCTGGCGAGGCACATCCAGGGCCCGATCGGCGCGATCGCCTTCGCCGCCCCGGCGGCGTACGTGGCCAGCAGCCTGCTCCTGCTCTGACGCCGATCCACCCGGGGCGTGATCCGGGATAAATGTGGCGAAACGGTAAAGACGGTTGGCAAGGGTCGTGGATTCGCGCCAATAGTTGGTGCCGGAGCGTCAGAGTTGGCGCGGTACGAAATCCTCGTGCTTGGGTACGACGGCTGGAAGCGAAACCGGAGGGAGCGCCGTGGCGGCGAGACGACGAGGGGCCAAGATCGGCATCGTGCTGATCATCATGGCGCTCATCCTGATCGGCGTGTTCGTGGTCGTCGATCGGATCGCGGCCGGCGCGGCCGAGAGTCGTATCGCCCAGGAGACGCGCACCCAGCTCGCGGCCAAGGACATCAAGTACGAGGGCGACCCGCAGGTGTCCGTCACCGGGTTTCCGTTCCTGACGCAGGTGGCGGCGGGCGAGTACAAGAAGATCACCATCAAGCTCAGCAAGCCGCAGCTGAACAACATCAAGCTCGACACGCTGACGGTCGAGGCCCGGTCGGTCAAGGCCAACGCGCAGGAACTGCTCAGCGGCAAGGGCGACGTCGTGGCCAGTGAGGTGGTCGGCAACGCGTCGATGGGCTGGGACGACGTGCGGCCGCTGCTGGAGGTCGCGGGGCTGCCGCCCTCGGCCGACCCGTCGCAGGTCGACCTGCGGGTGGTCGACAACAAGATCGAGATGCGGGTCCCGGTCACGATCCAGGGGGTCGGGTTCAACATCGTCGCCAAGGGCAGCATGGTCGTGGAGACCGGGAAGGTGCGCCTGAAGCTGGAGTCGGTCAGCACCGACCAGGGCAGCCTGCCGCCGCAGGTCAACAACTTCATCAAGCAGTACCAGAACCGGCTGCAGATCAACCTGAGGCTGCCCGGCCTGCCGTACAACCTGGTGGTGAACTCCGTCGACACCACCGACACCGGACTGCAGGTCAAGGCGTCCGCGGCGGACGTCAAGCTCACCGGACAGTGACCCAGCGGACGCTGCGCGGGCACGCTCGGCGATGCTACGCTGCCAAACCATGAGCATGCTGCTCACCCGACGGCGCGCGGTCGACCTGTGCCGCGTGGCCACCTGCCTGTGTTGCCGCACCTGATGGTGCGGCCCTGCAGCGTGCTCTGAATACGGCTCGAGGCAGCGGCGCCCCAGACCGGTGGGTCTGGCCGGCGAGTCTCCGTCGCAGGCATTCACAGACTCATCACCGAAACCGTGATCCGTCCCCCTCGGGTCGCGCGCGGCTTCCTACCCGTGTGGCGACTCGAACCCACCCATCATTCCTGGGAGAGAGAACACCCATGAGTCGCGAATCCGCCCTGGTCACGGCCGACTGGGCCGAGGAGAACATCGAGACGCCCGGCGTCGTGTTCGTCGAGGTCGACGAGGACACCACCGCCTACGACGGCGGCCACATCCCCGGCGCCGTCAAGATCAACTGGAAGACCGAGCTGCAGGACGCGGTGCGCCGGGACTTCGTCAACAAGGCGCAGTTCGAGGCGCTGCTGTCCAGCAAGGGCATCGGCAACGACGACCACGTCATCCTGTACGGCGGCAACAACAACTGGTTCGCCGCCTACGCGTACTGGTACTTCAAGCTCTACGGCCACGGCGACGTGAAGCTGCTCGACGGCGGCCGCAAGAAGTGGGAGCTCGACGCCCGCCCGCTGAACAAGGAGGAGGTCGAGCGCCCGGCCACCACCTACGTCGCCGCCCACGACCAGGATCTGTCGATCCGCGCCTTCCGCGACGACGTGATCAAGGCCATCGGCTCGTACAACCTCGTCGACGTGCGCTCGCCCGACGAGTTCGCCGGCCGCCTCCTCGCCCCGGCCCACCTCCCGCAGGAGCAGGCCCAGCGCGCCGGTCACATCCCGACGGCGGTGTCCGTGCCGTGGAGCAAGACCGCCAACGAGGACGGCACGTTCAAGTCGGACGACGACCTGCGCGAGCTCTACGCCGCGGCCGGCCTCGACGACGCCAAGCCGACGATCGCCTACTGCCGCATCGGCGAGCGCTCGTCGCACTCCTGGTTCGTGCTCCAGGAGATCCTCGGCCACAGCGACGTGCGCAACTACGACGGTTCGTGGACCGAGTACGGCTCGCTGGTCGGCGTGCCCGTGGCGCTGGGCGACGAGCCCGGCAGCGTTGACGGCCAGGCCTGAGAGAAGGGGTACCGACGATGAGTACTGCTGACAGCTGCGCCGCGCCCGACCAGAGCGCCCCGCTCCCGGCGAGCGTCGACGTCGAGAAGGAAACCGTCATCACCGGCGTGGTCAGCTCCGGCGAGGGCCCGGTGGCCGGCGCGTACGTGCGCCTGCTCGACTCGACCGGCGAGTTCACCGCCGAGGTGGTCACCTCGCCGGCCGGACAGTTCCGGTTCTTCGCCGCGCCGGGCAACTGGACGCTGCGCGCCCTGTCCCGCGCCGGCAATGGCAACACGACCCTCGCCGCGGACCGCGGCATCAACGAGGTCGCCCTCTCCGTCGCCTAGCCCGCGCGAATCGCCCTGCGCCGCAGGATTTTTCGCGCGAACAGCTCCACACGCAAAACGTGACGCCGCTCGTCGGGCCCAACCCCGGCGGGCGGCGTCGCGCTTTCCGGCTGGGAGGATGGCGGCGTGAAGCGTCGCTGGATAGTCGCCGCAGTCGTCGCGTGGGCCGTGGCCGTGGCCGGGTTGGCGCTGTACTCGCACTTCCACGGCCGGCCCACCGCCCGCGAGCAGACCACGATCGCCGAGGCGCTGCCGACCGTGGACGGCGCGCTCGGCCGGATCTACTCGGCGCTCGACCCGGCGTCGTCGGTGGCGGTGATCGGCGGTTACCGGCGCACGGAGATGAGCTGTCAGGTGACCACGGCGCGTAAGGGCACCCGGTTTGCCCGGGATCTCACGGTATACGTCAAGAAGTCCGCCGAGGGCGCCACCATCGACCGCGTCAGGGCAGCCCTGCCCGCGCAGTACAAGGCGTCCGTCGTCCACAACGCCGGCACCGACCTGCTCAGCGCCGACGCGGGCAACTTCGTGGCCGTGCGCGGCAGCGTGCCCGAGCCCGGCCAGCTGCGGTTCACCGCGGACACCGGCTGCCGGGTCCAGGACGCGCCGGTCACGGAGGCGACGCCGCCGGCGCAGGACGCCGGCCGCGCGCCGGTGCAGGCGGTGCTCGACACGCTCGGCAAGCCGGCCTCGGAGTGGCGCGCGCACCAGCTCGCCTGCCCGGCGGGCGGCACGCTGCGGACGGTGGAGGCCGTCACCGCGGGCGACGGCTCCGCGGCCAGGGCGACGGTTCCGGCGTCCGCGGTGGTGCTGGACGAGCCGAAGGTGTACGCCTACCGCGCGGGCACGGCCGACATCGCCCTGCGCACGGAGCACGCCTCGCTCGTCGTCAGCTCCACGGCGGGTTGTTAGCTCTTGCCACCGCGGACCCGGCAAGGAGGGCCGCCAGGCCCGACTGTTGTCTCGCGGGAGGAACGGTCCGCAGGTGACGCGGACCCGAGTCCCCTGCTGTATTGGTTTGTCTAATAAACCAGGGCTTGGGCGTCGTCCTGGAGCGCCTCCTCGACGAACGCCGCGGCGCCCGCGATCCGGATGCCCGGGATGACGTCGTCCGCCCCGATGCCACGGCGCGCGGCGCACTGGGTGCAGACGGTGACCTTGCCGCCGGCCAGGATCGCCTCGATCAGGTCCTGCAGTGGTGCGGCGTGCGCGAGCTCGAACTCGGCGGCGCGGCCCGGCAGCGCGAACCAGGCCGACTCGCCGGTGAGCCAGAGTGAGGTCGCCACGCCGCCCGCGACGGCCGTCGCGGCCACGGTGAAGGCCTGGGAGCAGCGCTCCGGGGCATCGGATCCGGCGGTTGCCTTGACGACGAGAGTACGTGCCATGTCTCGCAGCATAGGATTCCGGTAATGGTAACTGAGATCGGGTTCGTGAGCCTGCTGGTCGCCGGCATGGGTGCGCTGGCCGGCGGCCTGATCTATCTCGCGGTTCGGGTGTCGAGGGGGCGTTGGTGACTGACGTGCAGCCGCCGCCGTGGGCGGGGCTCGCCCAGGTCGGTGAGTATCCGTATGAGGAGACTCACGATCTTCGCAAGGGGCCGGACCTGCATCCGGCGCTGCTGGGGCTGCTGCCGCTGGTCGGCGTGTGGCGCGGGCGCGGGCAGGGCGACTATCCCACGATCGAGGGCTTCCACTACGGGCAGGAGGTCCGGTTCAGCCACGACGGGCGGCCGTTCCTGTTCTACGAGTCGCGGTCATGGATCATCGACGCCGACGCCAACCCCATCCGCCCGGCGCAGCGCGAGGTCGGCTGGTGGCGCCCGGTGATCGTGGACGGCAAGGCGACCGACGAGCTCGAGATCCTGCTGTCCGCGCCGAACGGGATCGTGGAGCTGTACTCCGGCCAGGCGCGCGGCGCGACCCAGTGGCAGATGGCCACGGACGGCATCGGCCGCACGGCGACGGCCAAGGAGGTGCGCGGCGGCCAGCGGCTCTACGGCATCGTCGAGGGCGCGCTGCTGTACACGTTCGACCTCGCGGCGGTCGGCCAGCCGCTGCAGGTACACCTCTCGGCGCGACTGGAGCGTGCGGCGGGCTAGATTTAACGACGTGGACCTCGCGGAGATGCTCCGGTCGCGCGGGCTGCGGCTTACCGCGCCGCGCCAGCTCGTGCTGGAAGCCGTCTATCGGCTGCGACACGCCACCCCGGACCAGATCCACGCCGAGGTGGCCGAGCGGGCCGCCGGGATCAACATCACCACCGTGTATCGCACGCTCGAGCTCCTCGAGGAGCTCGAGCTGATCACGCACGCGCATCTGTCGCACGGCGCGCCGACGTACCATGCGGTCGACGAGCACCAGCACGCCCACCTGGTGTGCCGGGGCTGCGGCTCGGTGCAGGAGCTGCCGTCGCCGGTCCTGGACGGCCTCGCCGGCGAGCTGCTGGACGGCCGCGGGTTCCGGCTGGACATCGGGCACGTCGCGCTGTTCGGCCTCTGCGGCGAATGCGGTGCTACCCGAGGAGAGTCATGCTGAGCGCCGTACCCGTCGCCGCCCTCGACCCGAACGACCCCGACGCCGGCGCCGTGGCCCACTACGGCGACCCGGCCCGGGAGCAGCGCATCCTGGACACCGCCGCCGGCCTGGTCGACCGCTCGCACCGGCGCGTGCTGGCCGTTCCCGGCGCCGACCGGCTGACCTGGCTGCACAGCCTCACGACGCAGCACCTCACCGGCCTCGCCCCGATGACCGGCTCCGAACTGCTGGTGCTCTCGCCACACGGCCACGTCGAGCATCACGCGGTGCTCACCGACGACGGCGCCACCACCTGGCTGGACACCGCCGACGCGCCCGGGCTGCTCACGTTCCTGGAGCGCATGCGGTTCCTGATGCGCGTCGAGCCGGCCGAGGTCACCGCCGACTGGGCGCTGCTGTCGATCGTCGGCCCCGAAACCGACGAGGCCCTCATCACGCTCGGCGTCGGCCCGCTGCTCCCACCCGACCTGCTCGCCGTGCCCGACGCCAAGTTCGCGGCCGGCTCGGTCCCGTCGCGCCCCACGGCCGTGTATTCGGCCGCGCCGCTGCCCGTCGGCGGGTGGGTGCGCCGCATGACGTACGGCGCGGACCTGCTGGTCCCCCGCCAGGCCCTGCCCGAGGTGATCGGGTCCTCGGGGCTGCCGCGGGCCGGCATCTGGGCCTTCGAGGCGCTGCGCGTGGCCGCACGCCGCCCGCGGGCGGGGTTCGAGACCGACCACAAAACGCTGCCGGCCGAGGTGGGTTGGACGGCCCCGGCGGTACACCTGGAGAAGGGCTGCTACCGGGGCCAGGAGACGATCGCGCGGGTGCACCACCTGGGCCGCCCGCCGCGCAAGCTCGTGCTGCTCCACCTCGACGGCATCGCCACCGACGAACTCCCGGCGCGCCACACCCCGGTGACGCTGGAGGGTGGCGACCGCCCGGTCGGCTTCGTGGGGACCGCGGTGCGCCATCATGAGCTGGGAATGATCGCCCTGGCGGTCGTGAAGCAGAACCTCACCCCGGACTCGGCCCTGCGCGTGGGCCCGTCGACGGCCGCCATCGACCCCGGCCTGTAGCCGGTTGGTTTCCGCCGATAAGTCGGGCGCTCCGCGCCACGACTTATCGGATTTTTCGCCTGTCGGGGTATAAAGGGTGACCATCATTGGCTGGTGCATGCGCTCGGCGGCCGCGGTGCGCGGGATTTCCGTGATCACGGAGTGAAAGCGCTGCGCTTTTGTGCATTTTGACTCCGCGATCACGGAAAACTCCGCCGGCAAGCCACCAGGGGCCAACCCGCGGGCATGGCAGGATCGGTGAAGTGATGACGACGACGTTGATCACGGTGGCTCCGACCGGCGCCGAATCGCGCAAATCGGACGCGCCCGCGCTTCCCGTGACGCTTGACGAGTTGGTGGCGGCCGGCCGGGACTGCGAGGCGGTGGGGGCGAGCGTGATCCACGTCCACCTCCGGGACGACGCCGCGGAGCCCACGCTCGACCTCGGGCGGCTCAGGGAGGCGGTCGCCGCACTGCGTGCCGAGACCGGGCTGATCGTGCAGCTGTCGACCGGGGGCGCGGTCACCGACCCCGAGGCCGACCGGCTCCGCGTGCTCGACGCCCAGCCTGACATGGCGTCCTGCACCATGGGCACGGTCAACTTCGGCGACGACGTCTTCCTCAACCGGTGGGGCTTCATCGTCGACCTGCACACGCGCATGCAGGATCGGGGCATCGTCCCCGAGTACGAGATCTTCGACCTCGGCCAGATCGCCGCCCTGCGCCGCCTGCTCGACAAGCACGGGCTGCCCGCCGGCGGGCACGTCCACGTCGACCTCGTCATGGGCGTGCCGGGCGGCATGCCGGGCACCGTCGCGGCCCTCGCCGCCTGCGAGGCCGCGCTGCGCGACCTGCCCGAGGGGACCACCTTCTCCGCGACCGGGATCGGGCGCTCCTCGCTGCCGGTCCTGCTCGCCTCGCTCGCCGCCGGCGGGCACCTGCGCGTCGGCATGGAGGACACCGTGACGTACGCCAAGGGGCAGCCCGTCGAGAGCAACGCCCAGCTCGTCGCGCGGGCCAGCGGGTTCGCCCGGCTCGCCCAGCGCCCGCCGATGAGCACCGGCGACGCCCGCGCCATGCTGGGGATCGGCAGCGTCTGACCCGCAGGTAGGTGCCACCGGGGTCGACGGCTGGGGCTCGGCGTCGCGATGCCCGGGCGGGTGGAGTTCCGGTTTTGGGGGGCAGACGCGAGGCTGGCATGGTTCGCTCAGTGTGGTGACTGGGTTCACGCTAGCTCCCGCTAGCATTTTGCTTGCTGGAGTTAGCAGCCCGCGCTACCGTCGGTAAGTGTGAAAGAAGAGCCGCGCGATCTGGGTGGGTTCATTCGTGACCTGCGCCGCAACGCGCGCATCTCGCTCCGTCAGCTCGCCGAGCAGGCGGGGGTGAGCAACCCGTACCTGAGCCAGATCGAGCGTGGCCTGCGCAAACCAAGTGCGGAGGTGCTGGCCCAGCTCGCGAGCGCACTGCGGGTCTCGACCCCGCTGATGTACCTGCGAGCCGGGCTGCTCGAGCGCGAGGGGCACGACGTGCTCGCCGCGATCGCCGCCGACGGTGACCTCACCGTCGCGCAGAAGCAATCGCTCACCCAGATCTACGAAACGTTCCGCCGGGAAAACGCGCGGAACTCTATGGATCACGAGGACGCCGCCGAGGCCACCTCGCGGCCCGAACCGGAGCAGCCGACACGTTCCCACGAGGAGTCGCAGTGACCGCGAAGACCACCACGAAGAGCACCACCCGGAAGATCCCGACGCCGTTGTATGCCGCGGCAGGCGCCGGCGACCTGGCGTACGAGCAGCTGCGCAAACTGCCCGGGCAGGTCGCCCACCTGCGCGCCCGCGTCGAGGAGCTGCGCCCGGCCGTGGCCGGTGCCGTGTCGGAGGGCAACCTCCGGGACGACCTCGACCGGCTGCGCGGGATGGCGCGGCGCAACGCCTCCAGCTTCCTGGCCAGCGCGCAGGCCGGCGCCCAGGTCGCGCAGGACCGAGCCATAGCCGTGTATTCCGACCTGGTCGCCCGCGGCGAGAAGGTCGTCAGCACCGCCCGGGGCGCCGAGGCGAAGATCGAGCTGGAGCCGGGCCGCAAGGCGGTGACCGCCGAGGTCACCACGACCGAGGGGCCGGCCGCGTCGCGCACCCCGGCCAAGAAGACGGCGGCGAAGAAGGCCGCGCCGAAGGCCGACACCAAGAAGTAATGGTGTTTCTTGGGAGCCCTCCGGCACCGTCGCGCACGGGCCGGGGGGCTTCGGCATAAGCTCGGTGCATGGTGAGTGCCGTCCCGATCTTCTACATTCAGGCCGAGACCTATATTTCGATCAGCGTATGGATCTTCTGCCTGGTGCTCGGCGCTGCGGCCTTCCTGCACTGCGTCGTGCAGCGCACCGACGCGTTCCCGGCGATCGGCACGATGTCCAAGTCCATCTGGCTGGCGCTGATCGGCGGTGGCGAGCTGCTCACCGCTATCTCGCCCAATCTCGGGCTCGGCTTTCTGGGCATCTTCTCGCTCATCGCGACCGGGATCTTCGCCGTGTATCTGCTCGACATCCGCCCCGCGCTGCGCGACGCGGTCGACGGCCACGGCTCCTGGTGAGCTGATGGACTTCCGCTGGCCGCCCCCGCCGGACGGGCGCCCCGATCGGTTCCGCCCGCCCGTGACCCGGGGGCCCCAGACCGGCCGGCCAACCCTTCCCGCGCCCCCGACCGAGCTGGTCGCCACCCCGCACGGCGTCGAGTTGGAGCAGCTCGTCACCGGCGAGGGCACTCCGGTGACCGTGTTCGCCCACGGCCTCGGTAGCGGGATCGCCGAGACCCGGCCGCTGGGCAGCGCCGTGCACGGCCGCAAGGTTTTCTTCCAGTTCCGCGGGCACGGGCAGTCCGCGGCGCCCGGGGGCATGTGGACCTATCCGGACCTCGCCCGAGATCTCCGCGCGATCGCCGATCTCTCCGGCGCGACCCGGGCGTTCGGCGTCAGCATGGGCGCCGGGGCACTCACCCGGCTGCTGGCGGACAACCCCGGCCGCTTCGAGCGGGCGGTGTTCTTCCTGCCCGCCGTGCTCGACGCCCCGCGCCCGGCCGCCGCCCACGAGCGGCTCACCGCGCTGCTGGCGGCGATCGAGGCGGGCGATGCGGCGGCGGTGGCCGACGTGATCTCGCAGGAGATCCCGGCGCAGCTGCGCAACACGCCGCCGGTCTGGGCGTTCCTGCGCCAGCGGCTCGACCAGCTCATGCGCGACGGGCTCGCGGCCGGCCTGGCCGGTCTGCCCGAACAGGCGGCGATCGAGGACCGCGCCGAGCTGGCCGACGTCACCGCCGACTGTCTGGTGATCGGCTGCCGGGGCGACGACCTGCATCCGGCCGCGGTCGCCGAGCAGCTCGCGGCGGCGCTGCCACGGGCGCGGCTGCACGTGTACGACCGGCCCGGCATCCTCTGGACGCAGCGCGCCGACCTGCGCACGCGGATCTCGGCGTTCCTCAACAACTGATCTGCGGCGAGGACGGTCGGCCGGGGCGTGTCGCCCGGACCCGGCCGCTTCACCGGCGAACGGCTCGCCGGTAGTGACCGAATGGATGACCCTCTGACGCGTATCAGAACGAGGGTTGACGGGTTCTGTATTGCATGACCATTTCGCGACGCTGGGCGGGCCCGACCCGCCGCATATAGCCGGATTCATGGGTGTCACACATCATCGGGCCGGTCACCGCCACGTCCGGGTCCGGCTCACCTGATCGCCCGCGTGGCGGCCAGACCACGACGCGTCTGGATGCATCCGGGCAGTCCGTATCTGCCCGCGGGCCTCAGTCGGCGGTGACGACCACCGCCTCGGGTGCGGGTTGCCGGCGGTGCTCGACCAGGTGACGGATGCCCGTGTTCAGCACGGCCACCAGCGGCACCGCGACCAGCGCCCCGATGATGCCGGCCAGCACCACCCCCGTCGCGATCGCGACGATGACGGCCAGCGGGTGGACCGAGACGGCACGGCCCATGATGAGCGGCTGCAGCACGTGGCCCTCCAGCTGTTGCACCGCGATCACGCCGATGAGCACGACGAGCGCGGTGATCGGCCCATCGTCCACGAGGGCCACCAGGACCGCCACGGCGCCGGAGACCGTGGCGCCGACGATCGGGACGAAGGCGCCCAGGAACACGAGGGTGCCCAGGGGAAACCAGAAGTCGACGTCCAGGAAGAACAGCAGCATGCCGATGCCCACGGCGTCGATGAACGCCACCAGGACCGTGGCGCGGACGTAGGCCACCAGGGTCCGCCAGCCGGCCTCGCCGGCGCGGCGGATCGGCTCGCGGGCGGGGGTGGGCAGGACACCGGTCAAGAAGTGCCAGATCCGCTTGCCGTCGCGCATGAAGAAGAACGTGACGAAGAGGATCAGCAGCATCAGGGCGATGAACTCCACGGTCGCGGTGGCCGTGTTGACCGCGCTGTTGGTGAGGCTGCCCCGGTTGTCGTTGAGCCAGGTGGTGGCGGCGACGAAGGTGGCGTCCAGTTGACGGCCGCTGAGGTGCAGCGGGCCCGTGGTGAGCCAGTCCTGGATCTGTCGTACGCCGATGGACGCCTTGTCGGACAGGGTCGGGAACCCCGCCACGAACTCGCTGACGACCAGCGTCAGCACACCCGCCACGGCGGCCAGGCCGGCGATCAGCACCACGAATGCGGCCAGCGACGGGGGCAGCTTCACCCGCCGGCGCAGAACACCCATCACGGGCGCGAGCAGGGCCGAGAGGAGCAGCGAGATGCTCAGCGGGATGAGCACGGTCTTGAGCCGGCCGACCAGCCACAGCAGCACCGCGGCCGCGGCGATGAGGACCAGCAGGCGCCAGGACCAGGCGGCGGCGATGCGCAGGCCATACGGCACCTCGGCGTCGTCCCGGCTGGTCGTCGTGGCATGGCTGAGCTCCTGCTCCAACTCGGCCAGCGGCTCCGGCCGGGAAACTTCGACCAACGCCGCGGCCTCGCGCTCGGCCCTGGCCGTCTCCACTCTCTGGATATAGGCGCGGCGCAGACTCGCCCGCACCGTGTCGAACCGGCCCATGTATCGCCTCCTTGACGCGCTCAGCCACCCGACCAGGACCCTCACCGTAGTCCGGGGCGCGCGACGTTGGCACGCACCAAGGCGGTAGCGTCGCAAGCGTGACAGCACAACCCGCCGCCGGTTACCAGGTGTCAACCGACACGCCATTTGCCGCCCGACCGGACGACGCACTGCCGATCCGGCTCCTGCACGACCGCGTCCTCGTCCGGCTCGAGGGCCACGAGGGCGAACGCCGCCACGTCTCCGGCATCGTCATCCCGGCGACGGCGTCGGTCGGACGCCGGCTGTCATGGGCGACCGCGGTCGGTGTCGGGCCCAACGTGCGCTCCATCGTCGCCGGCGACCGGGTGCTGTTCGATCCCGAGGAGCGCTCCGAGGTGGAGTTGCAGGGCCGTGACTACGTGCTGCTGCGCGAGCGCGACGTGCACGCGGTCGCGGCCCAGCGGGTCGAGCCCGACTCGACGGGCCTCTATCTGTAGTACGGCGGGCCGGCGTACGCCGGGGGCGGGGGTGGCGGCGCGGCCAGCGAGACCGGCACGGGCACGACGGGAGTCGGCGGGGGATCGAGCACGCGCACCACGCCGTCGGGGAACGTGATGTGGTAGCGCGCCCCGTCCCACACCGCCCGCGGCGACTGCGGATCCCGCCCGACGAACACCTGTCGATACGCGTCCAGCGCGGTCAGCAACTGCCGCTCCTCGGCCAGCGTCTCCATCCGCCGCTTCGGCTCCTTGTCCAGGCCGCGGTGCAGCCCGTCGCGTAGCAGCGCCAGTCGTGTCGCGTCGAACTGGAACGCCCGCATCGCCTTCGCGCCGGCGTCGCCGGCCACTCGCTTCGCCCAGCGGCGGGCGGAGAGCCTGCGGCCGAGGGTGGCGAGCGCGGCGACCTCCGGCGGGGAGAACCAGCCGGCCCGCGCGTATTCGCCCAGCACCCGCTCGGTGAGCCGGCCCTCGTTGGCGCGCAGCCAGAGCGCGAAGCCGACCATGCACAGGAAGATCGGCATCATCACCGCGAAGTAGCCGTACAGCAGGACCCAGGCGTTGGTCGAGGTGGCTGCGAGGACCGTCATGAGGTTCCACGATCCGTGCAACATCATCGCGGTCAGCAGGCCGGCCAGCGGCGCCAGGAACCGCACCGCCTTGGTCGACGAGCGCGACGCGACGCCCAGCCCGATGCCGGTCATCGAGGTGAACAGCGGGTGCGCGAACCCGCTCATCAGGATGCGGACGATGAAGATCCCGACCAGCGCGGCCGCGCCCGAGGCCGGACCGGACTTGTCGGCGTACTCGCCGTATCCCTTGAAGCCGAGGTACAGGATGTTCTCCACCATCGCGAAGCCTGTCGCCGACAGGCCGCAGTAGACGAGGCCGTCGATGATGCCGGAGTACGCGCGCCGGCGGCGCCAGAAGAGCAGCACCGGGCCGAGGGCCTTCATGCTCTCCTCGATCAGCGGCGCGACCAGGACGGCGACCAGGGCGTCGGACAGGCCGGCCCGCTCGACGAAGTAGCCGCTGATGGTGTTGACCGCCAGCGCCACGCCGGTGGCCACGCAGGCGCCCCAGCCGAAGACGAAGACGAGGTACTTCACGGGCTCCGGCTCGTAGCGGTCCAGCCAGAGGAAGCAGAACACGAGGACCGGGACCGGGATGACGGCGGATCCGACGCCGACGAGCAGCGCCGTCCAGCCGCCGCTGACGCCGAGGAACGCGAGCAGGGCCACGCCACACGCGGCGATGAACCCCATGACACCGATGAGCGTCAACAGCCGGCGCCGGTCGGAGCGCTTGGCGGGCGGCGCGGCGGCCAGGGCGAGGGCGGCGGTCGGATACTCCTGCCGTCCGGTGCTCGGCTCGGCCGACTCGATCACGTTCGGCACCGCGATGCCGGGCAGCGCCGACGGCCACGGCGAGGGACCGGCCGGCCCGGCATGCGTCATCGGCCCGCCGGGCGGCGCGGCGCCGGTCGGCCCGGGCCCCGGAAACGGCGACCCCTGGAGTCGGCCGGGGTCCTGGTGCGACCCGGCCGGCGCCTGCGGCGCGACCGGCTGGCCCGGGGACGGCGGGGAGAGCGAAAACGGCGACGACGGCGAACTCCAGGGGCTCGGCTCCGGCCCGGTGTCCGCGGACTCCCACGGCGCGGGGCCCGACGTCGGCGCCGGCGGCGGCGACTGCCCCCACTGTCCGGCGCTCGGCACCGGCGAGAAGCCGCCGCCCGCCGCCGGGGGCGCGCTGTCCGGCGCCGCCCAGGCGCCGGCGCCCGAGGCCGGGGTCGCACCGCTCTCCGGGGACGGCGGCCCGGAGGGGGCCGAGTCCGGCGTCCCACTCGGCGGGAGTTCGCTCATGACGCAACCTTATCTGCGGTACGGTCTGGTCAGGTCATGAGTGCCAGCGCACAAGCCCCGGCTTGCTGGCCGGCAACCCTCGCGTTCGCGGCGGGGTGCCCCGGGTGATGACCCGGTTCGGCACGCGGTGTGCCGGGCAAGCGCGAGCGAAATGGGTGACCCGTGTCCAAGTTGCTGTCCCCTGCGATCCTGTCGCCGAGCGAGGTCAAGCTGCGCGACGGGCGATCCGTCGACTTCGCCAACCTCGACATCGCCGCCACCGCGCCGTGCCTGCGGGCCGTCGCGGACGCGGTCGCCGACCTGCTGCCCTACTACGGCAGCGTGCACCGCGGGGCGGGCGCGCTGTCGGAGCGCTGCACCCGGGAGTACGAGCAGGCCCGGGAGACCGTCGCGGACCTCCTCGGCCACGGCCCGGACGACACCGTGATCTTCACGCGCAACACCACGGACGCGTTCAACCTGCTGGCGCGGGTGCTGCCGGAGGACACGACGGTCGTCACGTTCGACGGCGAGCACCACGCCAACCTGCTGCCCTGGCGCCGCACCGTGCGCCTCGCCGCGCCAAGGTCGCCCGAGGAGGCGGTCGAGGCGCTGGAGCGATCGCTGCGCCACGTCGAAGGTCCGAACGTGCTCGTGAGCGTGACGGCGGCGAGCAACGTGACCGGCGAGGTCTGGCCGGTCGCGCGGCTCGCGGAGGTCGCGCACCGCTTCGGCGCGCGCATCGCGGTCGACGCGGCGCAGCTCGCCCCGCACGCCCCGGGGCGCCTGGCCGGGCTCGGCGCCGACTACGTGGCGTTCTCGGGCCACAAGCTCTACGCGCCGTTCGGGGCGGGCGTGCTCGCCGGCCGGGCGGACTGGCTCGACGCGGCGGAGCCGTATCTGGCCGGCGGCGGGGCGAGCGCCCACGTGGCCGACGACGGCGCGGTGCGCTGGGCGACCGGCCCGGCCCGGCACGAGGCCGGCACCCCGAACCTCATCGGCGCGGTCGCGCTCGCGACGGCGGTGCGGTCGTTGCGGGAGACCGACCCGCAGCAGCGGGAAGACGCCCTGCTGCGACGGCTCCGCGACGGCCTCGCGCGGCTGCCGCACGTCGAGGAGCTGCGGCTCTTCCCGGCCGACGCCGAGCGGGTCGGGATCGTGTCGTTCGCGGTCCTCGGGGCCGACCCGGGCGAACTCGCCGTCACGCTCGGTCGCGATCACGGCATCGGCGTCAGGACGGGGCTGTTCTGTGCCCACCCGCTCACCCGCCGCCTCCTGAGCGAGGCCGCCGACCGGCTCGGCGCCGAGCAGCCGCCCGCCCAGGCGATCCGGGCCAGCTTCGGCATCGGTACCACCGAGGAGCACATCGACCGGCTACTGGCCGCCCTGCAGTAGGTCACCCAGCGTCGCGACCCGGTCGAGGACGACGGACGGGGTCAGGTCGGCGGCGGTCAGCTCGCCGGCCTCGACCTCGTCCCAGGCCAGCGGCGCGCTGACGGTCGGGGTCTCGCCGGCCCGCAGCGAGTAGGGCACGACCGTGGTCTTGAACGCGTTGTTCTGACTCCAGTCGATGAACACCTTGCCCGGCCGCAGCTGCTTGGCCATCTTCGCCACGATCAGCCGTGGGTGCCGGCCGGCCAGCTCCTCGGCGACCGCCTTCGCGTAGCCGCTGACCTCGTTCGCGCCCTCGTCTCCGGGCAGCGGCACGACCAGCTGCATGCCCTTCTTGCCGGACGTCTTCGCCGCGCACTCGAGCCCGTCGGCGGCCAGCCGCTCGCGCATGAGCAGGGCGACCTCGAAGCACTGGGGCAGGCCGGCCGGCGGCCCCGGATCGAGGTCGACGACGAGCTGGTCGGGGTCGAGCGCCCGGCCGTCCTCGTCCACCCGCCACTGCGGGGTGTGCAGCTCCAGCGCGGCCAGGTTGGCGAGCCAGACGACGGTCGCCAGCTCCTCGACCACGATGAAGTCGATCTTCTCGCGGTTTCTGGAGGAGCCGGGCACCGGCAACCGCACCGTACGCACCCAGTCCGGGGTGCCGGCCGGGGCGTTCTTCTCGAAGAAGCTGATGCCGTCGACGCCGTCGGGATAACGGGTGCGGGTGAGCGGGCGCCCGTCGAGATACGGCAGCAGCGTCGGCGCGATGCGCGTGTAGTAGTCGAGAACCTCGCCCTTGGTGAAGCCGGCCCTCGGGTAGAGGACCTTGTCGAGGTTGGAGATCTCCAGCTGGCGCCCGGCGACCTCGACCCGCAGGCGGTCAGGCATCGCGCACCTCCTCGGGTGACAGGTCGGGGCGGATCCGCAGGAAGCGCGGGAAGCGCAGCCGCCCGTCGCGTGTGCGGTGCCCGAACTTGACCTCGACCACGAGGTGCGGGTCGACCCATACGGCGCCGCGGGCGTCCTCCCGCGGTACCGATGCGCCGAAGGGGTTTGTGCTCGTCTCCAACGGGCCGAGCGCGGCCAGCAGCGCCCGCTCCGCCGCGCCGGAGATGCCGCCGCCGACCCGGCCCCGGTAGGCGAGGCCGCCCGGCGCGGGGACGCCGACCAGCAGCGCGCCCAGCGCGCGCTTGCCCGGCCGCCAGCCGCCGACCACGAACTCGCAGCTCTCCTCGAGCTTCACCTTGATCCAGTCGGTGGTGCGGACACCTGCGTGGTACAGCGAGTCGGCCCGCTTCGCCACCACGCCCTCGAGCCGGTTCTCCCGGCTGGCGGCCACGGTCGCCGCGCCGTCGTCGAACGACGGGGGTATGACCGCGCGGGCGCCCAGCGCGAGGCTCTCCAGGCGTTGCCGGCGGATGCGGTACGGCAGGCCGGTCAGCTCCTCCCCCTCGGCGCGCAGAGCGTCGAAAACCAGGTAGCTGACCGGAACGGTGGCGGCGAGCCGGGCCGCGCGGTGCGGCTCGCGCACGTGCATGCGCTCGGCGAGCACCTGGAACGACGGCTGCCCGGCCTCGTCCATCGCCACGACCTCGCCGTCGAGCACCGAGTCGGCCAGGCCGCGACCGATGCCCGCGAGCTCGGGATAGGCGGCCGTCACCTCGGCCCCGCTACGGGCGAAGAGCCTGGTGGCACCCTCGCGGACGACCGCGATCGCGCGGATGCCGTCCCACTTGAACTCATACGCCCAGCCGGGCCCGGAGGGCAGCGGGCCGCTCGAGGCGAGCATCGGTGCCGGCGGGCCTGCCATGCCCACACGATAGTTCGCCTGGCGGTTCCTCGCGTCCGGCTCGAAACGATGCGATTCTGGTTGGGCAAGGTCCATCACATGCGGAAAGGATCTCCATGCGCGCGATCTGGAAGGGCGCGGTCTCCTTCGGGCTGGTCTCGATCGCCGTGCGCCTGTACTCCGCGACCGAGGAGAAGGACATCCGCTTTCACCAGGTGCACCGCGACGACGGCGGGCGGATCAAGTACAAGCGGGTCTGCTCCGTCGACGGCGAAGAGGTCGCCTACGACGACATCGCCAAGGGCTACGACCTGGGCGGCGGCGAGATGGTGATCCTCACCGACGATGACTTCAGCGACCTGCCACTGACCACCAGCCGGGCCATCGAGGTGCTGGAATTCGTGCCCGCCGAGCAGGTGGACCCGATCCTCTACAACAAGGCGTACTTCCTCGAACCCGAGAAGACGGCCGCGAAGCCCTACGCCCTGCTGCGTGACGCCCTCACCAACACCGAACGGGTCGCGATCGTGAAGGTCGCCCTGCGCCAGCGCGAGCAGCTGGCCACCCTCCGCGTGCGCGACGACGTGCTGGTCCTCAACACCATGCTGTGGCCCGACGAGGTCCGCGCCGCGAAGTTCGACATCCTCGACGAGGATGTCACGGCCCGCCCCGCGGAGCTCGCGATGGCCGGCTCCCTCATCGAGTCGATGGCCGCCGACTTCGACCCGTCCTCCTACACCGACAACTACCGCGAGGCCCTGCAGGAGGTCATCGACGCGAAGGTGGCCGGCCGCGAGGTCGTCCAGCCGGAGGAGGCCGAGGAGGCCCCGGCGGCGGCGGTCGACCTGATGGCCGCGCTGCGCGCGTCGGTGGAGCGGGCGCGGGCGGCGCGGGGCGAGGAGCCCGCCGCGCCGGCGGAGGTGGAGGAGCGGCAGCCGAGCTCGATCAAGAAGACGACCGCGAAGAAGGCCGCCCCGACTAAGAAGACGACGCCGGCCAAGAAGGCCGCAACAGCGAAGAAAACTGCTACGAAGAAATCAGCCTGAGGCCGGAGTCTCGAACTCGGGCGGTCTGGTCCAGTACGGCAGCCGGCGCCACAGGCGCAGCGGCCCAAACTTCCGCGAGGTCGTGACCGCGATGCCACGCTGGCGCAAGGGCGTCACGTCGAACGAGCCCGAGCCCTTGAATAGGCTGACCTCGTAGAGGTTGGGCAGGGTCGCGAGCAGCCGGAGGTTGGCGTCGTCAATTTGGCCGATGCCGCCCAGATCGAGAAACTCGAGATCGGTGTACTCCACGATCTCCGGGCCGAGCACCGCATCAGTGTTGCGCAGGGAAAGCGTCCGCAACCTCCGCGGCAGTGTCTTGAGGACCCGCCGATCGACGAACTGCACGTCCTCCAGCACCAGGTGCAGGACGTTCGGCACGACCCGCCCAATATCGGCCACGTCGACCGGCCCCTGGAACCACGAGACACCCAGGGTCGTCACGCTGGGCAGGGCGACCCCGTCGCGTCCGAGAAACTCGTTCGACGCACGGGCGAGGCTCAGCCGCTCGAGGCGCTCCAGCCTACCAAGCGACCGCAGTTCGCTGCGCGGCGACACTGCGGTTCGAAGCTCCCGGATCCCGGTACAGCGCGCGACGAAGTCCAGGTCCTTCGGGGCCTCCGGCGTGCGGACGTCCAGGGAACGCAGATTGCAGAGCAGGTACGCGAAGGGCACCGCCGCGGGATCGTCGAGCACCAGGTGGCCACCGTGCAGCGGTGAGTTCCGCAACACCTGGGCCGCGTACTCCTCGCGGTCGAACCGATGCCAGGCCAGCAACAGCTCGTCCACCACGGTCGCGCGGCGGTCGGCGCCCCACTGCCCGATCAGCTGCATGGCCTCCGGCCCACCGATTTCCGCCGCGGTGCGAATCGTGGCCACGACCTCGCCGATCAGGGTTGGCTGGACCCTCCGGAGCGGATCGAGGACGGAGGGGCCAGCCGCCGCCAGCGCCAGACCCACACGGACCGTCTTCGGAGGCAGAATCTCCGTGGCGAGCTGCTCGACGGCCTCCCGGACGTCGACGGCGAGCTCCGGCGCCGTCTCCAGGCACAGGAACGCCAGCAGCACCATCTGCTCGCGGTGGTCCCGCTCTTCCTCGGCACGGGCCAGCAGCCCGCGCATGATCTTCTCCCGATCGCGAGAGCTCGCGTTGCCCACCGCCATGATCACGACCTCGCGCCACTGGTCGAGATGGGCGCTGGCGAGCAGCAGGCCGAGATCGCCGCTGGATAGCACGCCAAGCGCAGCCAGATGCTCCTGAAACGTGAGGTGAACGAAGTCGACGCGCCCGACCACCGGCTCGCGGAGAAGGCCACTGCGTTCAAGCAGATACGCGTAGATCTGCTCAGCAGTCCCACGGATCTGCACCATCGTCAGCAGCTTGCGCTGAAGCGCCTCGACCACCTCGCCGCGCTCAGCGTCGGAGCGGCCGTTGCGCACCAGCCAGTACGCGATGTCCTGCAGGAACTGGGTCTTATCGGTGCGGGACATCGCCAGTGCCGACACCACGCTGCGCTCGTTGTCGCGCCGCTGCAGAAGCATGTCCAGGGCGACGTTGTAGAGCTCCACCCGGTTTTCCGGCAGCTGACCCTTACGGTCGCGATGCAGCGCACAGATCAGCGCGCACAACAGCGGAGACTCGGCCAGCAGCCGCAGATGCCGCCGCTCCGGTATGGTGCGGCGCAACCGGTCAGCGAGCTCGTCCAGCCGCAGCCGCTCGTCCCGGTCGGGGATCCCGGCGCCGACTGCGGCGTGCCAGTAACGCACGAAGGCGTCGACGTCCGCCGACGACATCGGCCGCAGGTCATACGGTACGAACCCCTGCTTTTCCAGCCAGTCGGGTGGGGCCGCGCCGGGCCGTGACGTGATGACGAACCGCGCCTCCGGGAATATCGCCACGAGGTCGCCGAGCCAGCGCCGGGCCTCGTCGCGCTGCCCGTCGGGCAGCTCGTCAACGCCGTCGACAAGCACGACGGCCGCGCCGTGTCGCAACAGGTCGTGCACCCAGCTGGCTGGCATCTCGTCGGCGATGTGGCGGCCGACATGCCCCAGGAACCGCTCCGGCAACGGCAGTTCCTTGTCAACGTACCGGCGTAGCGGGATGAACAGTGGCACCAGACCCGCCAGCTCAGGGAGTTCGCGCAGTGCTGCCCGGACCGCGACCCACTGCAGCAACGTCGTCTTCCCGCCGCCCGCCTCACCGCGCACGAAGATCCGCGGCCAGTTAGCAAGTGCACGCTCGATCGACACCGGCGATCCCTCCGCCGCGTCCGGCCCGGTCTCGGAGGCGGCCATGCTCAAACTGATGTATGCGACGCTCAACGGGTAACGGCGCGTGGCGACGTCGGCGCCGAACAGCTCCACCTCGTCGAGCACGTTGACGACCTGACGGCGGTAGTCGGTCTCGAAGTCCTCGGCTCGCCGTTCGCCTCGCTGCGGCAGGCGTCGCAGGACGTCCTCGAGCGCCGCGGCGATTTCGCTCTCCCGGCGCAGCACCTCGACGAGGGCGTTCGGGCCGAAGGCCGGCAGCGCGATGATGACCTGCACGATGTACTCGCAACAGTCGCGCAGCACCATATCGTACAGTGCAGCGCCGTCCGCAGACAGTCCGGCGCGGCGCTCGGCATCGGGGCTGAAGCCGCGCAGGTGCCGGTCGACGTAGGCGGCGTTGAGGTCCTTCGCGAACAGATCATCGTTGTCGAGCGGGGCGCGCTCCACAGTGGAGCGCACGGCCTCGAGCACGGAGAGCCGCTCGTTCTTGGGCAGCCGCCGGAATTCGCGCTCCACATAGACCTGCACGCGCTCGGCGACCGTATCAGCGAGATCGTCGAACGTCCGCTCGACCTTCTTGCGCTGCAGCAGCCCGGTCGCCCGACCGGCCAGCGCATCGATGGCACTGGCAGCGACTTCGGCGGCGAGGGCCCGGTCGCCCAGCCACAGCTTCGCCGCACTCTTGACCACGGCTGCGCCGATCCCGACGATCGCGACCTCGATACCGGACAACGCCACGGACCTCCGAGCAGAAGGCGGAGGCCTCACCGTACCGATCCAGCGCCACTATGTCCCGTGAGTGAAGTAGACGGTCGCCGATTCGTGGTCCAGGAGCAGGCCATCGCCGATGGGCTGCCAGTGCGGGTCGGCCGGGGCGAAGGGGCGGAGGTCCGCGGGGATGTCCGGGGCCGACGCCGGGGACTGCGTGGCCGCAGACAGCGCCGCGGCGCGGTCCGCGGTGATCACCGCGAAGCCGTTCATCTCGTAGTCCATCGGGCCGATCTCCGGGCAGCTGCGGGCGCGCGCCTCGTGTTCCTGCCAGTGAACGGACCGGATCGGTTTGAGCTCGGGGTACATCTGCTCGATCCGGACCGTCGCCGTGAGCACGGCGGTCTTCGTCGGGCGTGCGGGGTCGGCGCAGCCGATGAGCCCCGGCACCCAGTCCCGCAGTGCCAGGGCCACGCCGCACGCCGCGATCACGCAGGCCGACAGGGCCGCGGTGATCAGAAGGGCGATCTTCGCCGGTCTTGTGACCCGTCGCATCACCCGTTGATCTGTACCACCTCCAGGCTCCCGCCCGCATAGTCGGCCCGGACGCGCTTCTTGTCGAACTTGCCGACGCTGGTCTTCGGGACCGCCTCGATGAACGACCAGCGCTCCGGCAGCTGCCAGCGGGCCACCTTCGCGGACAGGAACTCGCGCAGGACGGCGGCGTCGGCGGCGGCACCCTCGCGGAGGACCACGGTGGCCAGCGGGCGCTCGCCCCACTTCTCGTCCGGTACGCCGACCACGCAGGCCTCGAGCACGGCGGGGTGGGCCATCAGCGCGTTCTCGAGGTCGACCGAGCTGATCCACTCGCCGCCGGACTTGATGACGTCCTTGGCGCGGTCGGTGAGGGTGAGGTACCCGTCGGGCGTGAGGGTGCCGACGTCGCCGGTGCGCAGCCAGCCGTTGTCGAACTTGTCCGGGTCGGGGCCGTCCTCGCCGATGTACTGCGCGGTGATCCACGGGCCGCGCACCTGCAACTCGCCGACCGCCTCGCCGTCGTTGGGCATGACCTCGCCGGTCGGGCCGACAATGCGCCCCTCGACGCCGGCCGGCAGGCGGCCCTGCGTGTAGCGGTACGCCCAGTGCTGCGGCCCTTCCAGCCCCTGCGGCGCGCGGGCGACCGAGCCGAGCGGGGACATCTCGGTCATGCCCCAGGCGTGGATGACCTGGATGCCGTGCCGCTCGTCGTACGCGTGCATGAGCGCCGGCGGACAGGCCGACCCGCCGATGACGACCTCCTTGAGCGAGGACGTGTCGGTCGGGTTGGCGTCGAGGTACGCCAGCAGATCCGTGAAGATCGTGGGCACCGCGCCGGCGAAGGTCGGGCGCTCGGCGGCGATCATCCGGGCGAGCGGTGCGGCCTGCAGGAACCGGTCCGGCATCACCAGCGACGCGCCGCTCATGAGCGCGGCGTAGGGCAGGCCCCAGGCCATGGCGTGGAACATCGGGACGATGCATAGGTCGCGGACCTGCGGACCGAGGCCGAAGCTCTCCGCCATGCACACCTCCATCGAGTGGAGGTAGATCGAGCGGTGGGAGTAGGCGACGCCCTTGGGGTTTCCGGTCGTACCGCTGGTGTAGCACAGCGCCGCGGCGTCGTCCTCGTCGAGCTCGGGCCAGTCGAACGTGTCCGGCTTGCCCCGCACGAGTTCCTCCCAGCGGTGTACCTCGACGCCGTCCTTGCGCAGCTTCGCGGTGACACTCTGCCAATCTTCCTGGCCCGCTACCACCACGATGTGCCGGACCGTGCTCAGGTGCGGCAGCACACCCGCGAGCAGCGGAATCAGCGTCGAGTCGACGATGACGACCCGGTCCTCGGCGTGGTTGGCGATGTAGATCAGCTGCTCGGGGAACAGCCGGAGGTTGAGCGTGTGCAGCACGGCGCCCATGCTCGGCACCGCGAGGTACGCCACCAGGTGCTCGGCGTTGTTCCACATCAGCGTGCCGACCCGCTCGTCGCCGGTGACCCCGAGCTCGCGCAGGCCGTGGGCGAGCCGCGCGGCCTGCCGGCCGACCTCGGCGTAGGTGGTGTGGCGGGCGCCCTCACCGGCCCAGGTCGCGACCTCGGAATCACCGTGGACGGTGCTGCCGTGCTGAAGAATGCGGGAGATCAGGAGGGGGGTTTTCATCATCGTGCTGCGCATGAAGTGCACGCTAATGTGTGCTGCGCCACATTGGAACCCCAGTGTTACCAGCCGGTAACTCCTGCGCGCGGATCGGCCAGCGCCTGTTTCATAACTGGGGTGGGAGCGAGGCGGAGTCCAGATTTCGTCTGGTGGTGGCCCGCGGGAGCCAGGCTACCGGTGTTGTAACCGGGCTTGCGCGGGACGCCGCCAGGCGGAATCTGGGCCCGCCGCAGCCCCG
Source organism: Dactylosporangium sp. NPDC000555 (assembly GCF_040300025.1). Taxonomy (NCBI): domain Bacteria; kingdom Bacillati; phylum Actinomycetota; class Actinomycetes; order Micromonosporales; family Micromonosporaceae; genus Dactylosporangium; species Dactylosporangium sp. NPDC000555. The sequence continues at coordinate 101,207 of NZ_JBEPDB010000003.1, forward strand.
CCTCAGCTATGAAACAGGCGCTAAAACGCCGCGACCTTCGCCTCCATGTCGGCGGCGGCCTCCTCGCCCTCCCGGGCCTGTGCCGGGGCGCCACCCTGCAGGGTCTTGTTCGGCAACGCGAGCGTGATCAGGGTGCCCACCAGTGCGGTTACCGCGGCCGCCAGGAACACCGGGTGCAGCGCGTTGACGAAGATGTGCTCGACCATCTGCAGCTGCGCCGGTGGCAGCGCCCGGACCTGCGCCGGCGCGTTGATCGACACTCCGCCGGCCGCGCCGTGCAGCTGCTTGGCCAGCTGGTTGTTCATGACCGCGCCGAGGGCGGCCACGCCGACCGAGCCGCCCAGCGACCGGAAGAAGGTGGCAGCCGAGGTGCCGGCGCCCATGTCGCGCGGGTCGAGGGCGTTCTGCACGGCCAGGATCAACGGCTGCATCGCCAGGCCCAGGCCCACGCCGATGACGGTCATGTAGATGAACGCCTGCCACAGTGGGGTGTCGACCTGCAGGCTGGTGAACAGCAGCAGACCGCCGCCCATGACGATGGTGCCCGCGACCGGGAACCACTTGTACCGGCCGAGCCTCGAGATGATCCGCCCGGCGACGATCGACGTCGCGATGAGGCCGGCCATCATCGGCAGCATGAGCAGGCCCGAGCGGGTCGGCGTGGCGCCCTTGACGATCTGCAGATACAGCGGCACGTAGATGATCGAGCCGAACATCGCGAAGCCGAGGAGGAACGTCGCCAGGTTGCCCAGCGAGAACGTGGCCCGCTTGAACAGCCGCAGCGGCAGGATCGGCTCCTGCGCGCGGCCCTCGACGACCACGAACAGCGCGGTCAGCGCGGCGAACGCGGCGAACAGGCCGAGGATGGTCGCGGAGCCCCAGGCGTACTCGTTGCCGCCCCAGGACAGTGCCAGCAACAGCGCGCTGCAGCCGGCGACCATGAGCGTCGCGCCGAGGTAGTCGACGCGGTGCTCGCGACGGATGTGTGGGACGAGGCGCAGCACCCGGGCGCAGATGAAGAGCGCGAAGATGCCCAGCGGCACGTTGATGTAGAAGATCCAGCGCCAGTCGTGCTCGGCGAAGTAGCCGCCGACCAGCGGTCCCGCGACCGAGGAGATGCCGAAGACCGCGCCAAAGAGGCCCTGATACCGCGCCCGCTCCCGCGGCGCGACGACGTCGGACACGATGGTGAAGGCGAGCGTCATGAGACCGCCGGCGCCGATGCCCTGCAGTGCGCGGGTGGCGATCAGTTCGGTCATGTCCCGCGAGAGCCCGGCCAGCAGCGAGCCGGCCAGGAAGGTCGCGATCGCGAACAGCAGCACGGGGCGGCGGCCGTAGAGGTCGCTGATCTTGCCGTACAGCGGCGTCGACGCCGTCGAGGCGAGCAGGTAGGCGGTGACGACCCAGGAGTAGTGATCGAGGCCACCGAGGTCGCCGACGATCGTCGGCAGCGCCGTGCCCACGATCGTCTGGTCGAGCGCGGCAAGCAGCATCCCGGTCATCAGGCCGCCCATCAGCAGCAGAATCTGCCGATGGGCGAGGGGCTGCCGGGTCTGTTGCTCCGGCGGCGCGGCGGTGGTCATCGAGCATCCCTTTCCGAGGTTGTGCCTGTCTGCGGGAGTCGTTCGGCGATCGACTCGTTGAGCCGGGTGAACAGCGCGGCGAAGAGCTGCCGCTGCTGCGGCGTCCATCCGGCGAGGAGTTCCTCCCAGATGGCCAGCCACCGGTCCCGGTTCTCGGCGAAGACCTCGTGCCCGAGGTCGGTGGCCTCGACCAGGCTCGCTCGCTTGTCGGACGGGTCCTGGAGGCGGCGCACCAGACCGGCGTGCTCCAGCGCGGCAACCTGACGGCTGACCGTGGAGAGATCGAGGCTGACTTCGGTGGCGAGGACCGACAGCCGGAACGGTCCGTCGACCGAGATCCGGCTCAGCAGTACGAAAGCGGGGCGCTCGAGGCCGCGACCGGCCTCATTCCATTTGAGTGTCGCGAACAGCCGCTCAGACAGCCGGATGAACTGGCCGACCTGCCGCCCGATGGCGGCGTGCTCGCCGTACTCGTCCACGCCTGTCCCCCGTCGGTCGATACTTGCTTGCCACAAGCATCGGTACCACGGGCAGCCGACTTCAACCTAATAAGGCGTGACGCGCATTACGGCCGGCGCGGACCTACAGGATCAATCCTCGCGGCCGAACTCGTAGCGATCGGCCGGATACGCCTTGTCGCCGACGACAAGCACGGGCACGCCCTCCTGCATGCTGTGCTCCCTCTTCTCCGCCGGCGTGGGCATGCGGGCGGTGACGATCTCGCCCGAATGCAGCCAGATACGCTCGCGCGGCTGGATGGCGCGGACGCGACTGCGGTAACCGCGCTTGCTCTCGACGAGACCCTCGCTGCGCAGGTGCGCCATCGCGTCTCGGATGGTGTCGCGACCGACGTCATGCTCCTCGGCCAGATACTTCTCCGAGGGCAGCAGACTCCCCGGCGGCAGTTCACCGCTGATGATCTGTTGCCGAATCGCGTCCGCGACCTGCCGATAGAGCGACAGGCCGGAACTCCGGGAGATCATGCTGGCGACCATACGAAGGTCAATCGGCCAGGCATATTGTGGCCTTAGGGCTACTCGGTATAAAGTGTTGCTCGGCTGGAGACCGGGCTGGGCGGTCCGGTCTCCGCCACCCCCGAAAGACCGGGGTGCGGCGCTCGTCCAACTGCTGCGAGCCGCGCGGGCGCCGCGCCCCACCTTCCATCCCCGGCCGAGACAGCGGGAGAACGACATGCCGATCGAAGAGGAGCCCCTCACTCCGATCGTCGCGCTCGACCTGCGGCACATCACCACGGTGATCGCGGAGGACGAGGGCGACCTGATCATGCTCGTCGACGACGGCGAGGTGATGATCGAGTTCACGTCGGGCATGTGCGGCAGCTGGGAGCAGGCCATCATCGGCGCCCAACGAGTGGCCTCGACGGCCCTCGAGTACGCCGCATCGATCCGCCATCGCCCGCGCCCCCTCTGACCGTTCGCGTTCACCTCGTTCGCTACCCGATGCTCCTACCCGCGTCGTCTCCGGGAACCGCCCGAGACGGCACTTTGTCTTCGCCGCGCGGAACGGCGAAAACTACGCCGCCCGGGCAGCCCTCGCGGGCCGCACGGGCGGCGAAGGGGCTATCAGACCGCAGAGCGGCGGCGGGACAGGACCACGAACATGCGGCCCGCGACCAACAGGAGCACGCCGGCACCCAGGACGATCGCGGCGCGGGGGCCCGTCACCGGCAGCGTCTCGCCGCCGCCGGTGTTGCCGCTCACCCCGCCGTAGCTGGGGACGATGCCACCCGGGCCGTAGCCGTCCCCGCGCGGGGCCGCGGCCGCCGCCTCCAGGGCACACACGCCAAGGTCCAGGATCGTGGTCTTGTCGGGCTGGCTTCCCTGAGCTCCCTGGGCGCCGTACCCGTCGGACTTCCAGGCGGTCCGGACAATCAGCTTGACGCGGATCGAGTACGCCTTCGCGTACAGGCCGGTCGCGCTCGTCTGCCGTTCGACGGACCCGATCTCGACCCGGAGGACGACGGCGCGGGCGGGGCGGGTGCGCGAGCCCTCGGGCGCGCGGACGGTGGACTCGCCGCGGCCAACCGCGGGCAGGCCGGGCAGCAGCGAGCCGAGGATCGCCTCGGGGACGGCGGCGACCCCGGCGACCGCGCCGGACAGGGCGCTCGTCACGCCGCCCAGCAGGTCGAGCAGCGACACCCCGACGGCCACCGGCAGGCCCTCGGCGCGGCCCAGGTCCTCGGCGGCCGCGCGGGAGCCGGCGTCGAGCGGCACCACGATGTCGGCGTGCGAGCCGGCCGAGTCGACGCGGATCGCGTCGCGGCCCGGGACGCGCACCTCGAGAACGGGAGCCTTGTAGTCCACGGTCTTGCGGCTTCCGGCGGTAACCGTCAGGGAGGGGGCGCTGAGCACCCGCACGCCGATCGCATGCGGTCCGCCGGCCAGCAGGGTGAGGTCCGCGACCCCGCCGCTGGCGGTCGCCGACGCCGCGGCCTTGCCGTCGAGCGTGCTCACGCCGGTGGCGGTACCGCTCTGGATCGCGCCGAGGCGCAGCAGCGCGCGGTCGCCCCGGCCGGGCAGGACCGCCAGGCCGGCCAGGCGGGCGTCGGCGGTGGCGCGGGGGCCGGCCGACTGCGTGCACTTCGCGGCGTCCTGCCAGGTGGCGTGCGCGCTCAGGCTGCCGACGCCGGTCTTCAACGCGCCGAGGTCGACGGCGGCCACCCCGGCGGTGGCCGGCTGGTCGTGCGGCGGCGGCGCCTGCTGGTACGCGCTCGGGCCGATGAGCCCGACCGGCAGTACGCCGCTGCTCTGGATGAACCGCGCGTCCGCCGCCGCCCGCGCCGGCCCGCCGGCGAACCCGGAGTGCGCGGTCGCGGCGCGCAGTTCCACCAGCGGCGGCAGGTCCAGCCCGAGGCCGCGCAGGTCCAGCCCGAGACCGCGCAGGTCGAGGCCGCCGAGCGCGAGCGTGTTGCTGGCGGCCGTCGCACCGAACCCGTCGGGGCAACCCGCGCTCTCCGCCGCGACCGCCACCGCTGGTGCCGCCACCGCGACCGGGCTCACTGCTCCGAGCACCCCCGCGGCGGCAAGGGCGACGAGGTATCGGGCTGTTTTTGGGCGCGCGAGACCGACAGGTTGCGTCATGACGTGAGGTCCTCCGAGACCGGGAGTACGGGGCGCCTGGTCTGGATCGATCAGCGCGAAGCCATATCGAGCCAGACTCGGCGTGGCCCGCCGTTGGGCGTGCCACTGCTGCCCCCAACGAGGCCTTCCCGGACGGGGTTACGCCCATGGTTGCGGGCTCATCCGCACTAGTAACGATGAAAGCACCGGAATGGTTGCGGAGCCACCCAAAGGTGTCGAGTCGGACTTTTACCCACTTTTCCTGCGATCTGCCCACAGCCATATGCGATGGGCATGACCCGCGTTACTGTGATCGCCATGGGCATGCTGTGCGCGGTGAGCTTCAATCGCTACGGCCGGCTGTTCTACTTCGATCCCGGCGACCTCCGCCCCCAGGTCGGCGACCGGGTGCTGGTGCCGACCGACGACGGGCCCGAGGTGGCCGAGTGCGTGTGGGCCGCCCAGTGGGTCACCGAGGAGACCGAGGGCTTCCCGCGCCTGGTGGCCATGGCCGCCGACAACGACCTGCGCCGCGACGAGCTGCTGCGCAAGCGCAAGGCCGAGGCCAAGGTCGCGGCGAAGCGGCTCATCCGCGAGCACGACCTGCCGATGAAGGTCGTCGCGGTGGACCACGTCCTGGACTCCGCGGGCGGGCAGGGCGCACGGACGACGATCTACTTCACCGCACCCCATCGGGTGGATTTCCGCTCGCTGGTGCGGGACCTGGGCGCCACGCTGCACTGCCGGGTTGAGCTGCGCCAGCTCTCGGCACGCGACTCGGCGCGCGTGCAGGGCGGCATCGGCTCCTGCGGGCGCGACCTGTGCTGCGCCACGTTCCTCAACGACTTCGAGCCGGTCACCATCCGCATGGCGAAGGACCAGGACCTCCCGCTCAACCCGCTGCGCATCTCCGGCGCGTGCGGGCGGCTGATGTGCTGCCTGAAGTACGAGCATCCGCTGTACCAGAGCTTCCAGGCCACGGCCCCTGCCGTCGGCGCGCGCGTCAGCACCCCGGACGGCGAGGGACGCGTCGTCGGCCACAGCGTCCCGCGCGACTCGGTCATCGTCCGCATGGACGCCGACGGCTCCCGCTGCTCGTGCAGCCGGGCATCGGTGTGCGGATCGCGCCAGGCCTACGAGGAGCGCCACGGCTGACGCACCTCAGCCGCACGGCGCTCCATTGAGGGCGAAGGCGGCCGGATTGGGGTTGCTGCCCTGCCACGTGCCCTGCACGCCAAACGTGAACGACGCGCCCGGGGCGATCGCGCGGCTGTTGCCTTCGGCGCCGGCGACCACGACCGGGCCGCTCTGCGTCACCGCCGCGTTCCAGTAGCTGGTGACCTTCTGGCCGGCCGGATACTCGAAGCGCAGCGACCACCCCCCGAGCGGGCTCGAGCCGGTGTTCGTGATGGTCACGGCGGCGACGAAGCCGGGGTTCCACTCGCTGATCTTGACGTAGGTGACCTTGCATGTGTGGGTCGTGGCCGGGCTGGTCGGTCCGGCCGGCGCGGCCGGCACGGCCGGCGCGCTGCTCGGGGCGGCCGCGCGCCCGGACGGGCTGCGCGACGCGCCGGGGGTCGGGCCGGACGAGGCGGGGGTCGGGCCGGACGAGGCGGGCGAGCGACCGGGCGTGACGGGCGCCGGCCCCGCGGTCACCGGGCCGTGGGTCGCCCGCGGATCGAGGGGCAGCTCGGTGTCCTGCGCGGCGAGCGGCGTCGGGTGCTTGTCCGGCGTCGCGAGGAAGGCCACGACCGCCAGCGGTACCGCCGCGGCCGCCACGGCGGCGATCAGCCGGAGGCGTCCGGAGGGTCGCGAAGCGCCGACCGCCGCGGCGGCGGGCACCGTTGCCGTGATCCGGGTGCCGCCGCCGGGGCGCGACCAGACGCTGAGGTGCCCGCCGCAGAGCCGGGCCCGCTCGTGCATGCCGGCGAGCCCGTGGTGGCCGTCGCGCTGCGGCTGGGCCAGGGCCTCGAGGCTTTCCGGTATGACGAATCCGGCGCCGTCGTCGCGAACCTCCAGCATGATCTCGTCGCCGTCGCGACCGAGCGTCACGGCCACCGTCTCGGCCCGGGCGTGGGCGGCGACGTTGCGCAGCGCCTCGCGCAGGATCCAGCACAGCTCGATGCCGGCCCGCGGCGCGGCGTCGCCGCCGGCCTCGCCGTCGAGGCCGGCGCTGTGCAGGATGACGCCGACGCCGGTGCGCGCCGACCACTCCTGACTGATCGCCGCGACCAGGTCGGGCAGCGGAGCGTCGGCCAGGTCGGTGCGCGGCTCGTCGATCACGCCGCGGGCGCGGGCCGCCTCGGCGTTGCCGTCGCGTGGTGTGGCCGCGTGGCGGCCGCTCTGATCCGGCTCTTCGATCAGGCCGCCGGCGTCGCGGGTCGCCTCACGGTCGCCGTCGCGTGGTGTGGCCGCGTGGCGGCCGCTCTGATCCGGCTCGGCACGGCCGTCGGGCGGCGCGGCGCCGAGCGCGACCGCGTCGAGGGTCTGGCTCAGCGAGTCGTGCATCTCGCGGGCCAGCCGGGCCCGCTCGGCCGCGACGGTGTCGGCGCGGATCCGCTCGCCGCGGGCGGACCAGCGGCGCCAGCCGTAGAGCGCGAGGCCCGGCAGGGCGCCGGCGAGCGCGACGGCGACCTTGGCCACGGCGCCGTCGGCGAAGAGCAGCAGGGGCAGCGCGAACAGCGCGCCGAGCCGGCCGAGCAGACCGCCGGCCAGCGCCGCGGCGACGATCAGCAGGGCGGCGGCGGGCAACGGCGCCAGCACGGTCGCGGCGGCGGCCGCCACGACGGCCGCGACGAGCGACGCACCGAGACGAAGGCGGAGGCGATCTCCCATGGCCCGTCGAGTATCACACCTCCGGGCCCCAGATCTCGGCCTCGTACCGGGACAGGTCTCCGGTCGGCAGCCAGCGCTGGAACTGGTCGGGCGAGAGCGGGCGCGCGTAGTGGTACCCCTGCGCCTTCTGGCAGCCGAGCAGCGTCAGCTCCCGGGCCTGGGCCTCGCTCTCCACGCCCTCGGCAACCGTGTCCAGGTTCAGGATCTGGCCCAGGCGCAGCACCGCCTGGGCCACAGCGCTGCCGCGCGAGGTGCCGTCGAGCTCGGCGACGAAACCGCGGTCGAGCTTGAGCACGTCGACGGGGAGGCGGGCGAGGTAGCGCAGCGAGGAGTACCCCGTGCCGAAGTCGTCCAGCGCGATACGGATCCCGGCGTTGCTGAGCACGGCCAGCTGCGCCACGGACGCGGGCTCGCCGATGACCGCGCCCTCGGTCACCTCGATCACGAGGTTGCCGGGGAAGAGTCCGGTGCGCTCCAGGATCCGCAGCACCTGCCCGGCGAACCGGTCGTCGTCGAGCTGCCGCGGCGAGACGTTGACGCTGAGCTGCAGGGCGGGCATGCGGCGCTGCCAGCGGGCGGCCTGGGCGGAGGCCTGCTCGAGCACCCAGCGGCCCAGGTCGCCGATGATCCCGATGCGCTCGGCGAGCGGCACGAACGCGTCCGGATCCAGCGTGCCGCGCCGCGGGTGCGCCCAGCGGACCAGCGCCTCGACCCCGGCGAGGCCGCCGTCGGGCAGCCCGACGATCGGCTGGTACACCAGGCGCAGCTGCCCCTCGCCGACCGCGACGCGCAGCTCCTCCGCCAGGGGCGTGCCCCCCGTCATGCCCGGCTCGAAGCAGGCCCAGCGGGCGCCGTCGGGGCGCAGCCGCGCCTGCTGCAGGGCCATGGCGGCGCGGTCCAGCAGGTCGTCGGGGCCGTACTCGCCGGGCGCGGCAACCGCGATGCCGATGCGGGCCGGCGCCGCGGCCGCGATGCGCCGCGCGACCGCCTCGGCGTTGTCGACGCTGCGGATGTCCTGCAGCACCGCGGCGAACTTGTCGCCGATCCGGCCCACCGGGTCGCCCCCGAGCACGCTGCGGCGCATGAAGTCATCGAACTCGGCCGGCTCGGGCGTGGCGTCCGCTTCGCACCCGGGCGTTGCCGGCGGCGCAGAATCTACCGCGGGCCTCGTCGCGAGACCCGTCGCAGGCCTCGTTGGGGGTGGATCGAGGGCCACGAGGAGCACGGCGGTGCTACGGCCGGAGCGCGCGCCGCGGATCAGGGCCTCGGCCAGGACCTCACGCATCCGCACGATCGCCCGGCTTCAGGCGGCATTTCCGAAATCTCGCCTGAACGGTGCAGCATCGAGAATCCACGCAGCCCATATCGGCCGCCACGGCGCGAAGTTGACCGGATCACCGAACGCGTGGGCGGTCGTCTCACCATGCCGCCCCCGGCAGGTCCATCGGCGTTCACCGACGCGTGCTGTAATGGCGCGCACGGGGGAGGGAGGCCGGCATCGACCCGATGACCGCGGCAACCACCGAGGAGTTCCTGGCGTTACTGCGCCGGCTCCGGGCCCGCTCCGGGCTGACGTACCGGGCGATCGCCCGCCGCGCGGCGGACCACGGCGATGCCCTGCCGGCCAGCACGCTCGCCACGATGCTGCAGCGCTCGACGCTACCGCGCCGCGAGCTCGTGGTGGCGCTGTTGCGGGCCTGCGACGTGCCACGCGAGCGCCGGGGCGCCTGGCTGGCCTCGTGGGAGCGGCTGGCCGGCGACGGGGCCGCCGGGCCCGCGCCGGTGAAGGCGCCTCACGCGGTACCGTTTCAGCTTCCTCCGCCGCCCGCGGTCTTCATCGGCCGCGCTGACCTGGCGTCCCGGCTGGCGGCGGCCGCGAACGCGCGCGAGCACGCCGTGTGCGTCATCGAGGGGCCCGCGGGCATCGGCAAGTCGGCTCTGGCGCTACAGGTCGCGCACGCCGTCGCGGCCCGGCACCGCGGCGGCTGCCTGCACGCCGATCTGCGCGGCGCCAGCGCCGGGGTCGGGCCGGCCGACCCCGCCGAGGTCCTCGCCCGGTTCCTGCGCGCCCTCGGCGCCCGCTCGGCGCCCGCGTCGCTCGAGGAGGCGGCCGCGCAGTTTCGCACACTCACGGCGGCCGAGGGCGTCCTCGTCGTGCTCGACAACGCCGCCTCCGCCGCGCAGGTGCGGCCGCTGCTGGCCGCGGGGCCCGGCTGCACCACGCTCGTCACCAGCCGGTGGAAGCTGCCCGACCTCGACGCCACCCACCGGTTCCCGGTCGGCCCGCTGCCCGACGATGCCGCGGTCGAACTGCTCGGCCGGCTGTGCGGGCCCGAACGACTGCGGGCCGAGCGCGCGGCGGTCGATGCGATCGTGCACCGCTGCGGCGGCCTGCCGCTGGCGCTGCGCATCGTCGGCGCCCGCGCGGCCGCGCGCCCCGATTCCGGGCTGGCCCGCTTTGCCGAGCGGATGTGCGACGAGGGCCGGCGCCTGGATGAGCTGGCCATCGGCGATCTCTCCGTCAGGGCCAGTCTGCAGCTCGGGTATCGCGCGCTGTCCGGCGACTCGCGTCTGCCGGCGCGGCTGTTCCGGCTCATGGCCGTGCCGGACTGGGCCGACGCGGCCGCGCCCGAGTGCGCGGCCCTGCTCGGCGGCACGGTCGCCGAGGCCGAGCAAGCCGTTGACACGCTCGTCGACGCGCACCTGCTCGAGCCGGCCGGCGACGGACGGTACCGTTTCCACGACACTGTCCGGCTCTTCGCCCGCGAGCGCGCCGAAGCGACCGAGCCCGCCGCCGAACGAGCCGCGGCGCTGGACCGGCTCATGGGTCACCTCCGGGCCGTAGCCACCACCGCGGCCCGGATGCTGTACCCGCACGACGACCTCCCGTCCGTCGATGCCCCCGAGGCCGGCGCCGCGGCCAGGCTGACCGGGAAGGCGGAGGCCCTCGCCTGGCTCGACCGGGAGTACCGCAACCTGCTTGCCGTTGCCCGCCAGCAGCTCGCCGCCGGCCTGTCGCTGACCGAGGTGCGCGACCTCGCTCTGGTCGTCTACCGGTTCGTCGAGAGCTCCGGGTACATCGCCGCGCAAGAGCAGTTCGGCCGCCTCGCCGTCGCCGCCGCCGAACTCCTCGGCGACCACGCCGGCGCGGTGTCGACCCGCAACGTGCTCGCCGTCGCCCTGCTCCGCGACGGCCGGCTCGACGAGGGCATCGAGATCCTGGAGCGCAACCTGATCGCCCAGCGCGAACGCGGCGACCGCGCCGGCGAGGCGTCGTGCCTGAACAACCTGGGCAACGCCCTGCGCGACAAGGGCGACACCGCGGCCGCGCTGCGGCACCTGCGGGCGAGCCTGGCGATCCGCCGCGAGCTCGGCGACCGGCACAAGGAGGGCTCGGTCCTGGACAACCTCGGCCTGGTGTACCAGCTGACCGGGCAGTACGGTCTCGCCGTCGAGCACCATCTGGCCGGCCTGGCCATCACGCGCGAGCTCGAGGACCGGCACCGCGAGGGCTTCATGCTGGTCAACCTGGCCGAGACGCTGCAGCTAGCCGGCGATCACGAGGCCGCCGCCGAGCAGGCCGCGAACGCTCTGATCCTGTGCCGCGAGTTCAACCACCGGCGCGGCGTCGGCCTGGCCCACCGCGTGCTGGGCGACGCGTGCGCGGCGCTCGGCCGGGCCACCGAGGCCGACGAGCACCGCCGCCGGGCCCTGGAGCTGCTCGCCGACACCGACCAGGAAGCCTGGAGCACAGTGCGAACGGCGACCCGGGCCGCCTTGCCCTCGTCCGGCTGCCGCTCGCGACTGCCGCACCCAGGCTGAACAGCGCTCGAACGGTCCCGAACGGACTCGAACACCATGGGCATTGCCCGCGCGAACCGGTCGCCGACACAATTTATGTGCGTTGATTCGAATCAATTCTTCGTACCGAGTTCGCTTTCGACCGGAGGGATTCGCATACCCATGTGGAGCATGATCGGCCGCCGCTCGCGGGCCGGCGTCATCGCCGCGCTCGTCGCGGTCGCGGCGTCGCTGCTGTTGGCTCAGAACCCGGCCGCGGCCGCCACCGGCTACGGCGGGGACGTCAAGCGGAGCGTCGTCATCAGCCGCGCCAAAGACTGGTTCGACCGCAACGTGCCGTACAGCCAGAACCTCGACGAGAGCACCTGGGTGTGGGACGAGAACCACGGCCACAAGTACCGCCCGGACTGCTCCGGCTTCATCTCGATGGCCTGGAGGCTGACGAGCAGCCGGAACACCGGAACGCTCCCGGCGGTCTCACACACCATCAACTGGAACGACCTGCTGCCCGGTGACGCGCTGCTGAAGACGACCGGCAACCTGGCCACGGAGCACGTGCGCCTGTTCGACCGCTGGGTGGACGAGAGCACGCACGCCGACTTCTGGTACTACGAGGAGGGCAGCACGGCCACGGACATGAACCACGCCCGCGTGAACGTCCGGGACATCCGCAACGCCGGCTACCACCCGATTCGCTACGACCACATCGTCAAGGGCTGAACCAAGCTCGAACCCGCATAAGGTCGCCTGCGGCAGGCGATGCGATCTTCGTCACCCGGCCGGGGACACCTGGCTCTCGCGCCAAAAAGTCAACGCCCTGACCAGGTGTCCCCTGGCCAGGGCGTTGCCCTGGAGCCGCCTGACGGAATCGAACCGTCGACCTATTCATTACGAGTTCACCGTTTTGCAGTGACTGCGCGAGACTGCGCAGCTCGCGCCATGACTGCCTGCGACTATGTAACGCAGTCTCACGCAGTCAATGTCACGCGGATTGTCACAGCAGCATCCAAGATCAATCTTGGTGAACGGCTATGAGCAACGAGTCGAATTCGGAGCGTGAGTGAATGCGGTGACCATGGTGTGACGGCACGGTGCCTGCTAGAAAGTGATCAGCCGCGCCCCAGCCGGCCGGCGAGGGGCAGTCGCCGTGAGTGCCGGCCGGGGCGCGGTGCCAAGAGCCCCCAGAAAAACGGCTGGTCTGGCAACCCGCCTAACGGCTGCAGGATCGAACGTTACCCACCTTCGGGCCCGAACGTTGTCCCACCCTGACAGTAGCCCACTGGCTACCGAGCCGGTCGCCGCTCACGCGGCCGTTCGTGGCGCCGAAACACTGGCCGGCTAACGGTTAGCAACAGGCTCAGCGCGCGGCACCGTCCGGCGCCGAGGCGATTCCGGGCGACGGGCGGGTCCGTTGTGCACGGGATTTCCTCCTTGCGGGTGGCGACCCCGGGTGAACAAGCTAGAACATGCGTTCGAACATACCGGGCTGATCGTCTCGGTATCAATGGGCTGTGCGGACAGTTAAAAGCCCAGGCCGGAGTTGCCGGGGCCCAGGCGCTCGAGCGGCCTGGCCGTGGGAACGATGACGGGCAGAGCTGGATCCACCACAACGGGCATGGGTCGCCTCCCTAGCGGCGATCAAGGGCCCTCGGGTGGCGTGTCCGCGCCTACCGGGGGCCGATCTGACTGTGACCAGCTGGTCACTGCCTGGCCCCTGACGGTAGGCCGTCCATGCCACATCGGCAAGACATCATGTGGATGCACGCTGCCATGTTGATGTGGACCACTCAAGATCCCCACAGGGTGGCTTCCGGATGTGGCTGCATAGCATTTTGCGGCATGGCAGCGCTCGATGACCTTGTGGCGGCGTACCGGCGCGCGGAGCGCGCGGTGCCCGCCGCCGAGCGCGCGGCCGAGGCTCGGGTGAAGGCGGCCAGGGAGGCACGTACCGCCGCCCGCCAGGCGCTCGCACTCGGCATTGTTGAGGCGTGGCACGCCGAGACGTCGCAGGCTGAGATCGCCCGGCGGACGGGGTACTCACGGGAGCAGGTGCGGCGCATCCTGCGCGCGCACGGCGTCCAGCCGGAATAGCTAGGCCGCTACTCCGCCGGCGAGTCCTGAGCGGCTGTACCGCCGTCAATCTCGGCCTGAAGCCTGCCCACGCTGTCTTTGTGGATCCGGCGGTGACCGCCGCCAGGCAGGGTCTTTGGGCGGATGGGTTCGTCGAACCGGCCAGCGGCCATGTACCGGCGCACGGTGTTGGGTGCGATGCCGAGGATCTCGGCGACTTCGCCGACCGAGAGCCATGTGCCGTTGCCGACCACCGTTGCTGTCACCTCTTGACCTCCGGGATCTGCCCATCCTTCCAGATCTTCAGCGCCACTGTGCACCCCTCCTGTCGACTCCCTCCTATCCTTCCACACCTTCCTAACCTTCCAAAAGTGCCGTACAGTGTCGGGCATGACGACGTCCTCCCGCGGCTCCAGCCGCGACCTCACCGCCTTCTACGTCGCCGTCGTGCTCATCGCCCTCACCGGCCAGGGCCTCGCCGCCCGTGAGTGGCTCGGCTGGCCGCTGCCGCTGGCGCTGCTCGCGGTCGCCGCGCTTGAGTTCGGTGGTGTCGTGCTCTCCCGGCACGCCCTTGCCCGCATGCGGCTCGGCGAGCGCGCCGGCTGGGCCCGCGCCGGCTCTGCCGCTGTCGCCGGCTTCGCGGTCGCCTTCAACTGGGCCGGCCACTCCAACCACATGCTCGGCGCCTTCTTCGCGCTGATGTCCGCGCTCGGCTACGGCGTCTGGATCCTCGATTCCAACGCGCGCCGCCGCGACGAGCTGCGCGCCCGCAGCATGCTCGCCGCCGTCCCGCCCGCCTACGGCGCCACCCGCTGGATGCGCCACCCGGTGCTCACGCACGAGGCCCGCGCGCTCGCGATCGCCACGCCGACGCTCGGCCTGCACGGCTCGATCGCCGCAGCGAAGGACGCCCGCCGCCGTGAGCGCCGTCACGCCGCGATCGGTGTCCTGCTGCGCCGCAAGCTGTCACAGGGCAAGGACGAGGTCGCCGCCGAGCTCGCGATCGCGACCTACGACATGGACGAGATCGCCGCCCGGCTCGCCGCAGGTGCCGACTACGACGGCCTCACCGCGCTCCTCGCCGCCGACCTCACCGCCGCAGCCGTCGCCGGTGTCCCGGACATCGCCGCGGACACTCCGGCGGACATCACCGGGGACGCCGGACAGGCCGCGGACACCGTGGTGACATCGACGGACACCCCGGCGGCGCAGACCGAAACCGCAGGAAGCGACCAATCTGCAGTCCGTCTGACCACCGAGCAAGCCCGCTACATCGCGCAGGGCATGTACCGCGCCAACCCGGACATCGCGCTGGACATCATCGCGGACAAAATCGGCCGGGACGTGCGCACCGTGCGCCGCTACCTCGAGCCCCTCGGCCGCCCGACGAGCGGAGCGCCCGCGATCGCTGCGCCGCAGCCGCCGCGCATGCTCGGCCCCGACGACGCGCTCGCCGCGCTCGAGCTCGGCACCGTCGTCGACCCGGAGCACCGCCGGCACCTCGCCGAGCTGGCGCTCGCCAGCGGCCCGTCGGCGACCGAGCAGGCGGAGCAGCGCGCAGCGCTCGCCCGGGGCGAGCGGCGCAGCCGGGACCGTGTCAGCCAGCAGGAGCCCGCCGCCGCCGGCGCCGCGGCGTAACCCACACCAAACAGGGAGCAGCAGAACCGTGGTCAACCACAGCCCCGACCAGGTGCCGCCCGAGCGGCGGCGCCTGGTCCGGATCCGGACCTTCCTCGTCAGCAACAGCAGCGAGGTCTTCGCTGACCGGCGCTACGTGCGCGCGCTCGACCTCACCGAGGAAGGCATGCCGCGGACCGAGGCCCACCTCAACCAGCTGCTCGAGCAGACCGCGGTCGAGCACCGCCAGGAGCGCGGCGCCGGCGAATACCGCCTCGAGCTGCGCGACGAGACGACCGGCGGCCTGGTCCTCGACTGGCGGTACGTGCCGCCGACACCGGGGTGGTGAGCGGCATGCAACACATGATGTCCCCGACCGCGGTGGCGATCCTGCTGATGCTCGCGTTGGTAATCGACTACATGAGTTTCGGGCCGAACTCCATTCGGGACCGGATCGCGTTCTGTTTGGCGACGCCGGCCATCGCGGAGGGCTTCAACGCCGGCCCGTTGGAGAGGTGGACCGTCGGCCTGCTCGCCGGGGTGATCGACCAGGGCAAGACGGCCGCCGGCGACTCGTACATCGCCGGCGCCGACACCAACACGGTGATCGGCGCGATGGTCGGCATCCTGTTCATCTACACGCTCGGCGTACTCATGCCGGACAAGTGGTCGAACAGGCTCGGCCCCTGGGCGCGGCTCGCCTTCAGCAAGAACGGCGCTGTCGCTGTCGCTGGCCCGGGCCCGGCCGGCGCCAGGCACCGGCTCAACTGGCGGCTGTGGACCTGCGCCGCGCTGCTCGGCGTGCTCTGCGAACTGCCGCAGGGCGCCGTCGGTGAGCTGATGCGCAGCTTCATCTCCCTGCTCGACTCGATCGCCGCGCCACTGCCCGCGGCCCTGTTCGGAGGTGGCTGATCGTGCACGGCCTGTCCTACAACCTGGTCCTGATCGCGGTGCCGCTGCTGTTCTGGGCGGCCATCCGGTGGCGCCAGATCCTTACGTGGGCGGTCCAGTCCTGGCGGGCCCGCCGCGCCGCGCAGGCTGGCCTCTCCCCCGATGACGGCCTCGAGCCGCCGGCCACGGCCGGGCCGCAGGTCAGCTCCCCTGCCGGTCTGTCAGGGGAGGGCCCCGGAGGGGGGTCAGAAGGGGGTCCGGAAGAGGGAGCGGGGAAGGGGGCCGACCCGATCGTCGAGACCCTCGACAACGGCGTAACGGGAGCCTGGATCCGGGTGCAGCGGCAGGGTGGCCGCGATGCGTAGCGAACGTCTCGCCGGCCTTGTGGATCGGGCGGTCAACCGTGCCGCCCGGTCCCTGGGCATCGACGACGAGCCAGCCGAACCACCCGTAGCGCCGCCGCCGCGGCCGCCCGTGCCGCCGACCCGGCCAATCGTCACGCCACGCCCGGCCGCGGCCCCGGTGCGTCCGATCGTCCCGGCGGCCGGCGAGGGCCAAGGCGCCACACTCGCCCGGGTGCTCGCCGAGCACGGGGTTGACGCCGAGGTGCTCGGGTCGGTCACCGGCCCGTCCGTCACCACCTGGCGGCTGCGGCCCGCGGCGGGCGTGAAGGTCGAGAAGATCACCGGCCTGGCCCTCAACCTCGCCCACGGCCTCGGCGATGAGCACGTCCGCGTCGTCCCGGTCGTGACGGGCGAGCCCGGCATCGTGGCCGTGGAGGTGCCCGCGCCGGTGCGCGACACGGTGTGGCTGCCGTCGCTGCTCGCGCCGCTGACCGACCCGCATCCGCTGCTCGTGCCGCTCGGCAGCGACACCTACGGCCGGCCCGTCGTCGAGCGGCTCAGCCGGATGCCGCACCTGCTCGTCGCTGGCGCGACCGGCGCGGGCAAAACTGCGTGGATTCACAGCCTGCTCGTGTCGCTGCTGTCCCGGGCCACCCCGGCTGAGCTTGGCCTACTCCTCATCGACCCCAAACGGGTCGAGCTGATCGCGTACGCCGCCGTCCCCCACCTCGTGGCGCCGATCGTCACCGAAGCCGACGCAGCGGTTTCGGCGCTGGAGCGGCTTACCGGCGAGATGGACCGCCGCTACGAGCAGCTCGCCGCGGCGGGCGTGTCGCACGTGGACGACTACAACCGGCTCGTCGACGCCGGCGAGCAACCCGGGCCACGGCTGCGGTATCTGGTCGACGTCGTCGACGAGCTCGCCGACCTGATGATGGTCGCCGGCGACGAGGTCCAGGCCGCGGTGGTGCGCCTGGCGCAACTGGGCCGGGCCGCCGGCATCCACCTGGTCCTGGCCACCCAGCGGCCCAGCGTCGACGTCGTGACCGGCCTGATCAAGGCGAACATGCCGTCCCGGCTCGCGTTCGCGGCGACCTCAGCCGTGGACTCCCGCACGATTCTCGACGTCGGCGGAGCGGAGAAGCTCCTCGGCGCCGGCGACGGCCTCTACCTCGGGCCCGGCCTCAGCGTGCCGCGCCGGATCCAGGGGCCGTTTGTCAGCGCCGCCCAGATCCGGCAGGTCGTCGCGGCCGCCCGTGGGACCGGGCCGGCGATCCAGCCGATCCACCTGGCCCGGACGGCTACCGCGGCGGACGGCGACGACGAGCAGCTGCTGCAGCGGGCCATCGTCGTCGTGCGCGCCGCCGGCAGCGCGTCGGTGTCGGCGCTGCAGCGGCACCTGAGCATCGGCCACCCGCGTGCGTCCCGGCTCATGGCCCAGCTCGAGCAACGCGGTGTCGTCGGGCCGGCCGACGGCACCGCCCCGCGCGAAGTCCTCCCCGAGTAACACCACCCACCCAGACCTCCGAGACGGCCGCCCGGTCGCCTCGCGATGACCCCTGCCCTCACCGGGGCGGAAAGGACGATCATGCACCGGCTCACCAGGCACATCATCACCGCTGGGGCGGTGTCGATCGCCGCGTCCCTCGGCACCACCGACCCGGCCGCGGCCGCGCCCACCCAGCCGGCCTGCTACGGGCAGCCGCTCGAGCGGGTCGACGTGGCGTGGCCCACCGGCAAGCTCATGGCCAGCAGCGAACTGACCGTTGCGGTCGGCTCGCCCTGCCGCGACATCAACGTCCAGGCGCTGCTCGACGTCGACGGCAAGCCGGCGTGCCGGCGGCTCCGCGTCCGCTGGGCGGCAACCGGCAAGACCACGCGGTGGACGTCGGCGTGCCGCCGCTGGACGGTCATCGCGCGCGGAGCCACCGAGGGCGCCGGCTACGTCATCGAGGCGCAGGGCCGCCCGGCCAGCGTGGGGGTGCGGTCGTGACCACCTACCGGGAGCAGTCGGAATACCGGCAGGACCCGCGGGTGCAGTGGCCGGCCGAGGGCTGGCTCGACGGTGTGATCGCGGCACTCCCGGACTGGGTCGACGAGCGCAACAGCCGCGTCGTCCTGGCCGTCGACGAGCACGTCGTGGTGCGCGGCCTGAACTCGGACGACGCCACGCTGTACGACCAGACCGACCGGCACAACACCCGGCTGTGGCTGTTCGCCAGCGTCGACGAGGCGCTGCGCACGGTGCACGGCGAGCCTTGGCGCAGCGTCCTCACCCACGAGGAGTTCGTTACCGCGGCCCAGGCCGGTATGCCGGTCCCCTCCCAGGTCGACTGCCGGATCACGCTGGAGCGCGACCCGGCGACCCTGGCCCTGGCCCTGGCCGAGGCGATCGCCTGGATCATCTGGCAGGGCGGAGCCGCCATCCCGTACCGGTGGCCGTGCACCCCGGACGGGATGGCGGCCGCGGAGCAGTGGGCGGCGAGCCACGCCGCGCTGGGCCGTGACGGCTACCCGATCCGCGAGGGGGAGCTGCTGCGCGTGCTCGACTACGCGTAGCCTGCGGAACAACGAAAAGGCGGCCCGGCCACCCCGAGGGGTAGCCGGGCCGCCTTCTGCGCGCCTTGGAGCCGCCGTCAAACCGCCGCGACCCGCAGCACTGTCGCGGCCCAGCGCAACTGCGGGCAACCAGAATGGCACTGCTTGTGATGTTGGCCGAGTTGGTCAAGACTCGTCGAGCACCTTGGAGCACAATCCGAGCGAGGGAGAACCCCGTGGCACTACAGTTCCTCGGCAAAGACCCGGACAGCTCGCAGGACCAATCGCCAACGCTCTACCTGGACGACGAGACCGGGAACTACATCATCCAGGGGTGGAAGGTGACGGACTCCGCGCGGCTGTCGCAGCTCAACCTGCCCGAGCACGAAACCGTGATCGAGTTCCCGCGGCGCATGCTGCAGTTCTTCCTGGAGGTGAAAGGTGGCGCGGGACCCGCGGATTGACGACCTGCTGAACGGCTGCACCAGCTCAGCCCTGCACCTCGAGCTACGCGACGGGTACATGCGCAGCGACCCCGCATTCATCGCGTGGCAGAACGGCCAGCGCCACGACCCTCAGCACAGTGCCTCGTGGTGGGATTCCTGGTGGCAGCTGACAGCCGACACCGTTGCGCGTGGCGTGCGCATGCAACGCGCACGAGTGGTGTCCGAGCCCATCAGCGACTACATCCGCTTCGAGCACGACGTGACGTTCATGAACATCATCGCCGGTGAAGAAGTCCGGTGGCTTCCGCGCCGGCGAGCGTCGGACATCGCCCTGCCCGGCAACGACTTCTGGCTGTTCGACGGGCACACCGTGCTGATCAACCACTTCGCCGGCGACGGAGAAGGGGCCGGCCGGGAGATCAGCACCGACCCGGCACTCGCCAAGCTGTGCGAGTCCGCGTTCGCTGCGGTTTGGGAGCGCGCCGAGCCGCACGCCGAGTACGAACCTTCCTGACCGCACCGAACAGTCGGCATTCCCGTGCGTTCACCGTCGTCGAGCGTGCAGCAGGCACGGCAACGTCTGGCGGACCGCCTCCGTGAGATCCGCCTCGGCGCGGACCTCACGGGGGTGCGTCTCGCCGAGCTGGCAGGCTGGCATCGCACGAAGGTCAGCAAGATCGAACACGCGACGACCGCGCCATCGGCAGACGACATCCGGACATGGTGCCTGCACTGCAACCAGCCGGACCTCGTCCCGGATCTCGTCGCGACCCTCCACGCCGTCGAGGGCATGTTCATCGAGTGGCGCCGCCTGGAACGCACAGGCCTACGAGCCGTCCAGGACACCATGACCCCGCTGTGGGAGCGCACGCGAACGTTCCGCATCTACTCGTCGTTCGTCGTGCCGGGTCCCCTGCAGACCCGCGCGTACACCGCGGCGGTGCTGACCGCGCTGGCTGCGCGACGACGGCTTCCGAACGACGTCGACGCGGCTACGCAAGTCCGTGAGGATCGGCAGCGCTTCATCCACGAGGGTGCCCATCGCTTCGCGATCGTGCTGGAGGAGAGCGTGCTCCGCAACGCGATTGGCGGCGTGGAGACAATGTCGGGCCAGCTCGGGCAGCTCCTTGCCGTCAGCTCGCTGCCTTCAGTGTCGCTGAGCATCATCCCGCAGCGTGCCGATCGAAGCGCTGCGTGGCCTATTGAGAGCTTTTGGATCTACGACGACCGGCAGGTTGGCGTGGAGCTCGTGTCGGGCTACCTGACGATCACGCAGCCAACCGAGGTCGGCATGTACGCGACCGTGTTCGCGGAACAGGCGGCGGTCGCGGTTCGCGGAGCTGCCGCCCGGGCGTTGATCATCGAAGCACTCGCAGCGCTCGATAAGCCGGCTGAGCACACTCGTGCACACCCGTTGAACCGGCCGCTTCCGTAGCCCTAGCGTCACTCGCGAGGGTCGATGGCGGGGCTGCGAGCCACACGCCACGAACCCGGAGCGCGGCGATCGAAGACCAGCGACAGCACAGCCGCCCGGCTGAAGAGCCCGCCACGGCCACGACCGCCGCGCTCCCCAACGACGGGGGCGGCGGCCGTTGTACTGGCTTCGGCCGCCGCCCTCACCCACAAGGCACCCGTGGCCGCCGAGGGGCTCCGCAGCCACGGGACGGGGGTCTCTCGCCCTACTACTGCGGGAGGCCCCCACTCATCAGGGAGGCAAGGATGCACGTCCGGGCGTGGAGCTGGCGGCGATGGCGCTACGAGTGCCGCTCCTGCCGGCTCTACTGGCGCGGGAAGTACGAACGGTGCCAGGGGCAGCCGTTCGAGGAGGCATACCCAGCACCGGCCCTACCGGTTCTACCGGCGTGGATGACCGCGCCGACGATGGCATACGAGAGGCCCGGCATGACCGTCGCGCAGCGGTGGCGGGCGAACGGAGGCAGATGGTGAGCGGGGAAAACGACGGATTCGGGGAGATCGTCGGCGACCTCGACCTGAGAGAGCTGAAGGCCAGGGCGCGGGTCGACAGCGACGACCTCGACATCCTCATGGGCGACGGGGACACCGCCGTCACCTTGACGACGAGCTGGACCAACGACCTCGAGGCGGCGGCCGATGCTGCCGAACGGGCCGGCAACGAGCTGCACCACCTGGCGGTTGTGCTTCGGGAACGCGCCGAGCGTAGAAGGCGGCCACCTTCTGGCGCCGTACTTCCCGAAGAGATGGGCGTCACTCCGAGTCAGTGACGCCCCGGCGGAAGGCCCCGGCCTTTCCCCTGGTCCGGGGCCTTCCGTTCTGTAGCGATCAGGGCCAACGAGAGGAGCGAAATGGCGGACAAGCCGTGCGGTAGGTGTGGTGGCCGCGGGTCTGTTCTGGTCGGGGAGAAGGACAAGAACGACATATACAGGATGTTCCCGCGCACCTGCCCGACCTGCGGGGGAAGCGGACGGCAGCGATAAGCCCCAGCGTGAACGCAAAAGGCGGCCCGGCCACCCCAAGGGGTAGCCGGGCCGCTTTGTCGTCGGCACTGCACCGACCAGCATTCATGTTGCGATCCTCGTCCAGCTCGAAGGCCGGGCGCAGCCCCACGCGTGGGGAGACCTCAGGGTAGCGCCGTGTGCATCCATGGCACAACGGTCGAGATTTTCGATATCGCTTATTGACGCAAGGCCACGGCTCTCCTAGGATTAACGATATCGCCAAACATCGTATGACCAGGAGGAAGCCGTGGCCATCATCACGCTACCGGACCACAACCTCACCAACAGTGCTGCGCGGCGCTCGAAGGTCTGGTTCAAGGCCCTCACCGGCATCGACACGAGCAAGAGCGACGGCTACGCCTTCCAGGGCACCTTCGCCAACTTCGGCGAAACCGTCGAGGTCGCCGAGGGCGCGTGGCTCATGTCCCTCATCGAGGACGTGCGCTCCTCCGGCCGGCTCGACGGCCGCGACGTCACCCTCTACCAGGTCCGCGACGGCAAGCTCGCCGAGGTCGAGTCGTGGTCGCTCGGCTCGGAACGCGGCTGGGCGCTGCTCGTCCGCGACCAGATCGCCGCCCACATGGCCAAGCCCGCCGAGCCCGCGACCCCCGACGTCGACGCGCTGCTCGCCGAGCGTGAGGCGCTGCTCGCGCGGATCGCCGAGATTGACGCCCTGCTGCCCGAGCCTGAGGGCACCGAGGTCGACACCCGCCAGGCCGCGCAGGTCCTCGGCGTGTCGATCCGCACCGTGCAGCGCTGGGCCGCGCAGGGCCGTGTCCAGGCCACCAAGAGCGACTCGGGCCACTGGGTTATCACCATCACCATCAACGCCTGATCGGAGCTGACGTGTACATCCAGGGATACGACGGCGGCGCCCCCACCCGGGCCCTCACCGCCGCGCTCAACCGGCTCGCCCCGGAGCTGTTCGCCGCCGGCGACCGGAACCGGGCCGACCTGACCATCGTCCCTCGCCGCGACGAGGACCGCAGCGCCGCCGGCTGGTACGACGTGTACTACTCCCACCCCAGCGTCGAGGTGATCGAGCACCCGCTCGACGGCACCCACCCGGCCACCACCCAGGCGCTGATCCGCATAGCCGCCGCCATCCCGCCGCCGCCGCTCATCCCGGCCGACGAGCGGATCGCCGCCGCGGCGCCGGTCAGCCTCGACGGGCTCAGCGAGGAGCACATCCGGCTGTACGGCGGCGCCGACGAGGTCCACACCATGCTGACCCAGCAGCGCGACGTCGCGATCCGCGACGACCACAGCGTGGACGCCTACGACTGGGACGCCCTCGCCGTCCACGTTGTCGACCTGGTCCGCGAGCTCAAGCCGCCGAAGCTCAACCCCGGACAGCGCGCCCACGTCGCCGCGGCCCGCCTGCTGGAGGCGCTCGAGCGGGTCCCCGCCGAGCGCGCCTCGCTGGCCGCGCACCTGCGCAACGCCGAGCAGGCCGGCCAGCAGCTGGCCGAGCTGCGCGGCATCCTCGCCGCGATCGACCCGACCCAAGTACAGGAGGATGCACAGTGAGCAGCCGCATCAAGATCTACGCCTACGACGAGATCGGCGGGAAGACCCTCGACGGCTGGTTCGACGCCGACAAGGCCGAGCTGACCGAGGAAGACACCCGCTGGAACGGCAACAACCACGTCAGCGTCCACACCACCGACCAGTACGAGCACCAGGGCCTCTACCGCACCTCCGGCGGCCGGTGGGTCCTCAACACCTGGTCGCAGCGGCAGGGCGTCGAGCCCCGCTACGAGTTCCTCACCGGCGAGCAGGCCCGGGAGTGGCTGCTCGCCAACGACTCCGACGACGTGATCGGGAAGCACTTCGGCGAGGTCGAGGAGGAGCGCGGCCCCGGCCGGCCCGGGGTCGGCAATGCCGTGCACGTCCGCCTCGGTGATCTGCTCCCGCGCGTGGACGCCGTCGCGAAGGAGCGGGGCAAGTCGCGGGCCGACACCGTGCGCGACCTTGTCGCCCAGGCGCTCGGCGAGCGCTGACATGGGCACCGACACCAGCATGACCCAGGCCATCGCCCCGCTGTGGACTGCTGTTGCCGTCGTCGCGGGCGACGAGCTCGGGGCCCTCGAGCTGACCCCGGACGCCCGGAACCGCTGCTACGAACTGGCATCGGGCTTCGAGTACGCGCGGGCGGCGAGTGAGCGCCGGCTGCGCAGCGGGCACCACGCCCCCCGCACCTACGAGGAGGAGGAGGCACACACCACGGCGTGGCTCCGCAGGTACTGGGTCGCCACGGACCTCGCCGAGATCCTCAACGTCGCCCTGCGTGGCGACGACCACTTGGCCGAGGTGCGGCAGCTGGTCGAGAGCGCGCTGGACGGTACTGAGCTCAAGGCACTGCAAGCCAACGTGGCACCGTAACCCGGACGCACGAAAGCGGCCCCGGCCACCCCGCGATGGGGTAGCCGGGGCCGCTTTGCGTTCCAGGGTGTTCAGGATCCGCCGTACGCCTGCCTGGACATCGCCGCGGCGACCGGCCGGGGCACCAGGTTGTCGCCGATCGACTGCGCCGGCGCCGCGCCGATCAGGAGCACGCCGAGCCCAGCGATGACCAGGTTGACGATCTCGCCCGTGTCCAGGCCGCCGACGATGTACGCCGTGGCCGCGTTGAGCACCGCCAGGACGACCGCGACGACGGTCTTCACGGCCGGCGCGCTGGGCAGGTTCGGGACGAACCACACCGAGAACGCCGTGGTGGCGGCGATCGCGATCTGGATGCCCTCGCCGGCGTCGATGTGGCCGTCGCTGACGGCGGAGCTGGCGATGGTGAGCGCGGCGACGAGCACCGCGGCCGCGGCCTTGCCGAACCGCTGCAGGAATCTCTTCATGCACCCTCCTCAGGGCGTGATAGTTACTCCTCGGCGTCGGTGAAGTCGAGGTAGTAGGACTTGCCCGGCTCGAAGGAGACGGCCGGGTTGTCGACCTGGATCCGCAGCTCCGCGTACGGGGTCGCGGTCGCGTATCGCTGGTCCTCCGGCACGCTCGTGTCGTAGATCGCGGAGAACTTGAAGGTGCGCGGCCAGACCTGCACCTCGATCGGCTGCTGGCCGCCGCCGACGTAGCGCTGCTGGGTGGCCGGCTGCATGCTGCTCAGCTCGACGCTGGTGCAGCGGAACTTGGCGCGGACCGTCACGGTTTCCTCCGTTGGTTGCTGGGACCGACCGGCATTTGCGCAGGTCGGAGATACTGTCGAGCGATCCGGCTCATTGACATCGCCGGAACCGAATCGGATGATCGCCACTGCTGAGGCGCCGTTCGACGGATGCGGCCACACAGGGTGACGCGATAGGAACCGGAGACACCCTGATCCCGGATTGGAGCGCGGCCGCGATGCGCGTACCGGCAGAC
Source organism: Dactylosporangium sp. NPDC000555 (assembly GCF_040300025.1). Taxonomy (NCBI): domain Bacteria; kingdom Bacillati; phylum Actinomycetota; class Actinomycetes; order Micromonosporales; family Micromonosporaceae; genus Dactylosporangium; species Dactylosporangium sp. NPDC000555. The sequence goes on from NZ_JBEPDB010000003.1 coordinate 126,261, forward strand.
CCCCACAACCCGACGTATGACCACGTCATCGAGGTCACATTCGGGCAGTGGCTACGCAGTTCGGGCGCCGACCGGAGGGAGTGGGCACGTCGGCGCAACGCCGCGTTGAAGGCCCAGCACCAGAAGGGTGTGCAGGCGCGCCGGCAGCGCGCCGCCCACCGTCGCCAGCAGGTCGGCAACGCCATGCCGGCGAGTCGTCCGAGGGTGCGGCCCGCACCGCAAGACCCGCAGGCTGCCGCGTGGAACCAGCAGGCTCAGCGGCTGGACCGGTGGCTCCGCCTGGAACAGTGGCTACTCGGCATCGAACTCGTCATCGTGTTGATACCGATCGTGGTGTGCCTGGTCGGCACTCTCGGCGTGGCCGCCTGGTGGATCGTCTACCGGTAGTCGGACCGCGGCGGCCCGGCGGCCGAGCTAGCTGCCGAACCGTACAGCCTGCACGATCAGCGCCGCGACGACCGCGAGCGCGAGCGCGAAGACGGCCCACTCGTACCAGGGCCTTCCAGCTGCTCGCGGTCGACCCGTGCGGCCAGGATGCGCAGCAGTGCCTGCGACCCGCGCAGCCCCACCATCGCGCCGTACATGAGCAGCAGCGGCCAGAGGACCCGCTCTATCGCCTGCTGATAGGCGATCCCGGCCAGCCCTGCGGCCAGGAGCACCGTGTCCCGCGACACCCTTCCACGGCTGGGCCGCCGCCTGCGCTCGCTCACTCACGTCCCCGTGCCCTCTCTGGTCCATGACCGCTGGATACCCACGCCGCGCCGGGCGCTCACCCCGCGGCGGCCTTGAGCGCGGCCGCCAGGTCCGCAGCCAACTTCGCCTCCCGCACCCGAGCGGCCTCCAGCTGGTGCTGCAGGCCAGCAACCAGGGCGTGGGTGTCGTCGCCGACCGCCCGCACCGCGGCAATGATCGGCGCCGCGGTGACGCTTCCGCCGGCCTGCTGGATGACCGTGGTCAGCGCGGTGATCGCCGCAGCCGTCGCCTTGTCCCGGGCTTCGTCCGCCGCGGCCGCGGCGAGCAGCTGGCCGAGCTGCTGGCTCTGCACGTTGGCGCCCATCCCGCCGGCGTAGTCCCACACCTTCTCGTCGCCCTTGGCCCCGATGAAGCCGGCCCTGTCGGTGTTCCAGCCCCAGTACATCGCCCTCGCGAGCGCGTGGGTCTGCCGGTCGCGCAGCCTGTCGTCATCGGTGTACATGTCGTCCTCCGTGGGGGTAGGGGCCGATGCGGCGGCCCCGATCGTCTGCCACGGCTGCTCGCCGTCGGCTCGTGCGTCGCCGACCACGCTGAGGTGGCCATGAGTTTTGTGCTTGTCCTTGCCGCCGTACGGTCGCCATGTCCATGCCGGGTACGCGCTGGTGGCGTAGCTGGAGAACATCTCGCCGTTGGAGATGCCGTACTTGACCCGCGGGTCCTTGCTGCGCCGGATGTCGTCGAGGACCTGGCGCACGTCGAGCCCGAGATCAGGCCGGTTCGGGAAGTCCGCTGCCGTCACGATCTGGCTGCCCCAGCCGGGGAAATCGTGCGGTGCATGGTCCGAGGTCGGGTCGTGGGCGGCGTCGGCGACAAGCCCCCACTCGTTCACGCTGGTCGCCGGGGGCTTCGTGCGGGGTGCGCCGCGCTGCAGCTGCGCGTGCAGCGTGACCAGGGATCGTGCAGCTCTCCAGGCCATTGTCTCCTCCGGAATAGGGCGGTCGTTGAGCTAAATGCGCGCCGCTCAGCAGCGCAGGTCCCCAGCCGTAGCGCCTGTAAGCCCCCTATGCCGGCTGGTACGCGAGCGACCACGCGATGACGTCATTCGTCGCCCACGCGGTGCCTGAACCGGCGTTCGTGACGCCGGAGAATGAATCATGCAGGTAAATATTGAAGAACCCGGCCGACTCGAATCTAATCGTGCCCTGTCGATTCGCCGTGCCCGCGTCGAAAATGAACCCCTGCCCGACAACATTCGCAACCGCGCTACTCGACGCGTTGAATGGAACGGCGAACCGATAGACGCCGTTGCCGGGCGCGAACGTCGATCCGATCGCGATCCTTCCCTCGCAGAAGACGATGTCGGAACCCGCCGCCCGCCGGTACCTCGCCGCCCACGTACTGTTTCCGAGCGCGGGATTTGTAACAGAGGCGCCGATGATCGTGCCGGCCGTGCCGTATGGAGTCCAGCCCGGTGCGGTCAGCGAGTCGATTTGGTCGGTGATTTGTTTCAGCTCGGCGGCCGTTACGACGTGCCCGGCCGGAAGAACTGGCATCGGCATGCGTGCCTCCTAGAGCGAGATCTTGCCCGGCCGCCAAAGGCGCACGGCCGTACCGGCGGGATGCGCGGTCGCCGGCACGTTGACACCGCGCGTGACGGTGAATATCTGCGGACTGGCGATAACCAGGTCGTCCCAGGCGGTGGACATTGGCAGCGCATTGGTGATGCTGTTGGCTGCGGTGTACAGCTCTAGCGGGCCCGGGGCGATGTGGGTAACGCCAGTGAGTGTGACCAAAGGGGCGGCCGGCATCGTGCCTGCGGAACTCCACGCCCACCCGTCCAGCCTGTCCCCGTCGCCCGCGAAGCGAATGCGTACAGAGGCGCCTGCGTTGACCCCGGGCACGGTGGCGTACGACGAGTACGTCTCGACGCCGCCGACAGTCTGCCGCAGGACGACGATGCAGCTATTGGAGCCGACATTGCGGTAGAGCCACATATCGACAGACGTAGCGCTGCTGACGTAGCGCATCCGCAGACCGTGATCGATCTGACCGCCAGCCCCCGTGGGTGCGGTTGACTGCGAGGTCACTGCGACGTCGAACTGCGCACCGAGACTGGGTAGCTGCATGCGTCGAGGGGACGCCGGCGAGCCGCTCAGCGACATCAGCCCGACTGCACCATTGACCGAGCAGTCAGAGGCAGGGTTGCCATCCACGCGCGTCCATAGCAAGCCCTCTGGCGTGCGCCCCCAACCAACCCCCACGGTGCGGCTGAATGCCTCGTTCAGCGGTGAAATCGCCGTCACGGTGACGCGCTCGCCGGCCTGTGTGTAGGGGTCGACGAGCTCGACGTCGAGCGGGAAATCGGCCGGGAACGCTGCTGTTGTTGTCCACAGTGGAGGGACGAGCGTTGCGACTGATAACGACGTATCGCCGGCAGTACACCCGCTCGGCAGGTTGCTACCTCCGGTGTCGAGCCGCCCGAGCCGCCCCGAGCCGACGACGAGCACCTCGTGCGGCCTGGCTGGCGCGCAGTTCAGTGCGACCGGAAACCCGTACGGCTCATACCTTTCCTCGACGCCCTCGACGAACACGTCGACGCCGTTGGGCTGATCACGCGCCGGCAGGTTCGTGATCACGATGCGCCGGCCGAGCACGCCGGCGAGGTACGTCGCGAGCGCCGGCAGCGTCGCGTCGTTGGCGAACTCAAATTGGAGCTGTGGATAGCGCATGTCGTCGACCGTGCCGAGGGACGCGAGCCACTGCGCGTGGAATGCGAGCTCGGCGTCGGGCGCGTTGACGTCGGCACTGCCGGCGTATCGCCCCTCGGTCGCGATGTTCGCCGCGTCCTCGTATCGGACCGTCGAACCGGACGGCCGCCGCACCGTGACGTCGTTGCGGATGCCGCGATCGTCTTCGACGGGCTGCGGGTCGTCGGCGAGCTGCGAGCCCGTCAGCGTGAGCACTGGCGCGGCGTTCTGCCGCGCCACACGCGGGATATAGCGCAGCCCGAACCCTTCCTCAATGAGCAAGCCATGATCGGTCTGCTCGCAATCCACGAGGAGCTCAGAGAGCGTGTCAACGCCCTGCGGCCCCATTGTCGACGTGGCGCCGGCATCGACGGTGATCGCGATACCCTCCTCGGCGCAGAGTCGCGTGAGCCGAGCGCCGGCCGTCTCGCCTGCGTAGCCGAGAGCAGCGGTGTAGTTGATTGGCGCGGCCGGGCGTGGCGACCATACGCCTACGCCGCCGAGCGTGCGCAAAAACCCTCCCGCCCAGGGATTCAGCTCGACCGAAGTTATGGGCCCCACCTGCGGTTGCCCAATGATCGCGCCAGTGGTATTGGAGGTGGAGACGACGAGCGCTCCGTCTAGGTAGATCCAGTAATTCATGGTCGTTGGATTTACCTGTACGACCTCTATTGCGGCCCTGTGGACTTTACCGTCATCGATGCGCGGCTGCGTGTGGCTAACGAGCGTGCTGCCGAACATCAGTCCGGACTTACTCGACTCGCCCCAAATGTGAAAAGAGTCGAAATCCTGCTCCGCATACCAGAGATCGATTCCCCCGGTCGTCCGCCAGGCCAGATGCCGAACGACTATGAATACGTCATCGGGGATGCCGGCCGGCTCGAACCCGAATGACCATTCGACGCGCCATGAGGTCGCCGAGGTAGAGACGACGGGCGCAGATAGGGAGCCCCCATTGATCTCGGGCATCGCCCCCATCCCGGCTGGTACGAGCGCCTCGTCGTAACTGCCGAATTTGACTCGCGGCACATATGGATCGATGCCCTGCACCATTGGCGCGGCGCCTGGAACGAGATTGGCGGCACTCTCCGCGTTTTTTCCGTCGTCGAGCGGCCAGTATGCGACGAGGTTATCGGACTTGCTTGCCGCCCTGGTGAGGGGCGACAGCAGCGGCGTTTTACGGCCGGCGAGACGTCGTAGGATGCCGTAGGCGTTTACCGCCACGGTGCCGACCGTGCCAGCCTTGCTCTTATGCCGAGGCGTAGCCTCGGCCACCCAACCGGAAAAGCGCTCGATGAGCGAGCCCGTCAAATTCGCCGAGAAGCGAATCGGCGTGCCTCGGCGCAGGCTTCGTGCGGAGCCGGGCACGCGCGGCGTATACGAGGCGCCGGCGAAGTTGTTCAGGGCGAAAGAAATGCGCGCCGGGTCGGCCGTGTCGGTCTCATTGGCCCGACCACGAGAGACGGTGACGCCGTCCTCGACGCGCACATCTGCCGTAATATCGGTCCACGTCCACGAGCCGGGGGCCGCGTCCGGGTTCTGCCCGAACGCGGCCTCCATCTTGATGATCATCGGCGAGGCAGGCCATGCCATGAGCGCTCTCCTATCTCGCTTCCAGGACGCGGACGACGGAGCCGCCGCGCGCGCGGATGGCCCTGCGGAGGATCTCGACGAGCAGGTCGTCGAGCGCCGAGCCGCCCGAGCGGAGCTCGATCACAACCGGTCCGCCGAGCCCCCCGCCCAGCTTCGACAGCGGGATGACGGCCTCGTCCTCGCCCGCTTCGCCCGCAACGAGGAGGCGGCCACCCGGGGTCGCCGGCACGATGCCACCCTCAGCGAGTAGCGGAATGTCCGGGAAGATATCATCGATGTTGAATGCCCATCCGCCGATACCCGGCACCCAATCTGGCACGCGAATGTGAATTCCGAAATCGAGCCGGTTCCAGAATCCGAGTACCGTGTTTATCGCGTTTTTCGCGCCGTCCCTGAATCCATCCCAGAGATTGCGCACGCTCGCGGACACCCGGCCTGGTAAACCTGTCAGGTAGGCGATCCATGCATCGAATTTTTCGACGATCCAATCTTTCGCCTTGCCCGCGCTGTCGGATATCCATTCCCACACGGCCTTAATTCCTGGCCATAGCGTGTCGGTCATCCAGCGCCACACGAAAAGCGCCGCGCCCTTAATCATCTCCCAAGTGCCGATCCAGAAATTCCGGAACGCCTCGGAGTGATTCCACAGGTAGAGGAATCCGGCAACAAGCGCCACAACCGCGATGATGATCAGGCCGATGGGATTCGCGGACATTGCGACATTCAGCGCCCATTGCGCAGCCGTCGCCACACCCCGAACCGCAACACCCGCAAGCTCGGCAGCCTTCAGAGCCACGGTCTCGGCAATCGCCCGCGTTTTCGCCAGAATTCCGAGGTTCGTCGCAGCGGTGTTCGCGCCTGTCGCGGCCGTTGACGCATTCGTAGAGACCATATTCGCCCGCATCGCGGCCGTGTTAGCGCGCAACGCGGCCGAGTGCCCGAACATCGCGGCGACCTTCGCCGCTTGGATCGGAACAGACGCGACCGTAGCCACATTCGCCGCCGTCTGCGACGTCTTGTAGAGCAGGAACAGGCCGATGATGAGCGGCAAATTCTGCGCGACGAGCCCCAGGTGCTCGGCAAGAAATTTCATTACGACAGACGTCACGGACCATGTGGCGTTGAGCCCGCCCCCGGTATCCCTCAGTTGAGAAGCGCCAGAGACCACCTGCCCAAGCAGATCACGCAGGGTCGTGAATACCTGCGAGACTTTCTCCTGCCCCTCGGCGGAATGCAGGAATGCCGCCATCCTGCCTGTGGCATCGGCCAGCCACGTGAGCATGCTCGCGCCCGAATCGCTATTCGCGCGGAAAATCGCGACGAGCGCCGAGCCGAGATTCCACACAACGGCGATAACCTGCCGGAAAGCGACGACGCCGTTCTGTGTCCACTCGGCGAGCTTGCCGGTTTCGCGCGCTTTCGTGATGAAGCGATCGAATCGCTCGGCGAGGCTCTGCACGTCCTCGGCGAGCATGACGAGCCCGCCCCCTGCCGTATCGCTGAGCTGCAGGAACGCGCTCATGAAAGGCTTGATACTGCGGCCGAGCGCATCCGAGGTCTTGACGACGTTGGCCAGGGCGCCGTCGACCGTACGGACCGTGCTCGGCAACGCCAGGAAGGCGGTCGTCTCGTGGCCTGCGCGGTTGAACGCCGAGCCGACGCCGCTGAGGCGCCGCTCGACGGTCGGCAGGTAGGTGGCGCTGAGCAGGCGCAGATCCCCGGCGACGCCGGCCAGGGTGGCCTGTTGCACCTGCCGTTGCATGGCGGACCATGACGGGCCGATGCTCTTGATCGTCGTCACCAGCTCTTGCCCGGCCGGCGACAGCTTCGCGAACGCCTCGGCGGCCGGGTCGCTACCGCCGCCACCGCCCGAGTCGGCCCCCTTGGCGAGCGCCTGCTGCGCCTGCGCGAGCTCGTATGTGGCGTCGCGCTGCTGCTCGATCGCGCGCACGACCGCGTCGCTGCCCTCGACGCCCTTGGCGGCCGCGTCCTGCTGCTCGGTGCCCAGGTCGCGGGTCCGGTCGCGTGCCTCGTCGAGCGTCTGCACCGCCTGGCGCAGGGCGAGATCGGCCTCCCGGATGTCGGTGCCAGTACCGCTCGCCTGCGCGCGGCGCAAGCCCTGCTCGGCCCGGGCGACGGCGAGCAGGGCGCCCTCCTCGTCGAGTTGCGCGCCGCGCAGCTGCCGGCTGAGCTTCTCGATGTTGTCGGCCGCCGTCCGGCGGGCGTCGTCGAGAGCCTGCTGCGCCCGTAGCGCGGCACGCTGTGCGGTTTCGATCCGGTGCTCGGCCGCCGCATAGTCGAACGCCGCCCGGGCGGCGCCGCCCGTGCTGGACTTCAGCGCGGCGCCGAGCCCGCTCGTCGCGAGCTTCAGCACGGTAAAGCTCGCAGCGGCGCCGAGGACGAATGACGGCACGGTGGCGAGTACGCCGACCGCCTGCCCGACACCGGCCGCGAAGGTCACCGCGTACGCGCCGGCGCTTGTCATGGCGAGGCCGAACGCGACCGTGCTCGCGGCCGAGGCCAGGTTCGCCCGCTTGACGTTGGCCGAGGTGCGGTTGATCATCTCGTTGACGCCCGAGTCGCGGCCGATCAGATTGAATACGAGCGATACATCAGACACGGTGGCCGCCCCCTATCACCCGCTCGGCGTCTGCTGCCGTGCCTTCTCGTTGGCCTCGTCGACGTATCGGCATGCAGTCTCGAACTGGTCGTATGTGAGCTGTTCGATCTCCCACGGCCGGATGTGGAGCAGCTCGCAGAGGGCTATCCAGTAGCGACGTCGCTTGAGGGCGTGGGGGCTTTTCCCTCGGGCTCGCGGCCTTCGTCGGCCGCCTCGGCGAGCTGCCGGTCGATCTGCGAGATCGCGAGCTTGCGCTCGTCGTCGCTCAGCGCGTCGGCCTCCTCGATGGCCGTGCGCAGCTCGGTCAGCTCGGCGACGTCCATTTCGAGGGTCAGCTCGTCGTCGGCGAAATCAACGTCCGCGAATCGCGTGCGCGGATGCGCGCGCCGCAGCATGGTGAACAGCAGGGCGCGCCGGGCGAGGGCGTTGCCCCTCATCAGCCGCGTCTTGTAGTCGGTGCCGAAGTCAAACCCGGTGAGCTTCTCGATCTGCTCGATCTCGCCGGAGCGGAGCTTGCCGAGCTGGACGGTCCACCTCTGAGCGTCGCCGTCTTCGGGCTTGTAAACGAGGAACATCATGCGCCTCTCGCGATTCGCTGGGACATGTCGACGAGCACGCGCCGGGCTGCCGCCCGGTACCGCGTGCGATGCGCCTTCACGGGGTCGTCGAACCAGCCGGGGGCGCCGATTTGTGTCACCCAGACGTCGCGGCCGTAGACACGGTGTCGCCACGATCGGGCGTTGGTGCGCTTCGGTGCGTTGCCGAAACCGCGAGGAAGGCCGCGCCGATGCGCGACAATGCGCGCGCCGGCCGAGCGACCCGAGAGCTTGATCTGCACTTCCATGCGATCGGCGATCGCCGTCCGCAGCGGCTCGCCGGCGTGCGGCAGCCCGGCCGAGGACATGCCCATAAGGCCGGCCTTCTGCTCGCGCATGACGTCGTCGAGGATCTCCTCGAACCCGGCGACGAGGTCACGCCGCAGGCGCTCGCCGTCCGCCTCCTCGTCGAGGGCATGCGCGACGCGGGCGAAGCTGCGCCGGTCGGGCTCGATCCGGGCATGCACGCCTAGCTCGTGGCCCGGGTGACGGCGCCGGACGTCGGGTAGGTGTAAGACGCCTCGTTGACGTCACCCGGCGAACCCGCGATCGGGTTCCACTGCTTGACCAATACGCTCCCCGTGTACTTCGGGTTGGAGGTGCCAACGGCCGCATTGCTCGCGCGCACCTCGAACGTGACGACGGAGCCGAGCAGCGCCCACATGCTCGCGTCGATCGACGCGGCCGTCATGTCATTCATGAACGTCAGCGCGAGGCTTCCACTCTTGAGGCCACCCTTGACTTCCTTCCAGCCGGCCGAGAGGAAGTTGGTGACATCCTTCTCATCGACCTCGATCGACAGCTCGGCCTTCTTGATCGCTCCCGAGATGTCGCCCGGCGTGGGCGCAGCGAGGGACACATACGTAGCGGTCAGGACCATTTGCACACCCATGGCTGACCCTCCAATCTGACCAGACGGAAGAGCCCGACGCCGCGCAGCGCCAGGATCAGGGGAAGGTGAGGCCTTAAGCGGGCGGACCGCTGATGCCGATCGCCGCGACGAACAGGAACGACGGCCCGGTGCCGGTGATCGTCCACGAGACGCGGTAGCTCGTGTCCGTGATCGGGCCGAGCGCGCGCAGAATCTGACCGCCGCGCACCGTCGCCGGCGAGAACATCAGGCGGTCGGTCGGCGCGGCGAACGTGCCATCAGGGGCGCTCTGCACCTTGACCGTGATTGTCGGTGTGCCCGTGCCGGCGACCGAGAGGACGTGCAAGCTCGCGATGAGCTGCTGCGTGGCGCTGACGGCCGGCAGTGTGATGGCCGTACCGGCGCCGGTCGTCGTGCGGGCCGTTGCCGGGCCGTGCGCCGAGAGCCCGCGCGCGAGCGGCCACGTTCCGGACGCGGCGCCGTCCCACGGCGCGACGTCGCCGACGCCGCCGCCGAGCTTGTACGTGCTGCGCAGGCCGTTGACGATGTAGGCGAGCCCGCCCGGAGTGGCCGAGACCGGGCACACCGTCCACGCGCCGATGCCGCCGAGCGCCGCCCATGCGTCGTCGTCGACCAGGCCGACGTCGCCGGCCTGCCAATGCCCCGATGCGGTGAGCTTCGCCGAGCCGAGGCCGGCGCGCACCTCTTTCCAGATCGAGTCTGTCGCCGGATCGTACGACCCGAACGTCGTGACGTCTTTCTCCTCGAACTCGCCGCTCAACTCGACCTTGTTGCTCTGCCCCGTGAGGTCGGCCGCGCCCGCGAAGAGCCGGACATTCTTGAGGATGTGCTGCTGACTCATCGGCGGCGCCCCTTTCGTGTGACCGGCGCCGGACCCGGCTTGCCGGCTAGGAAGTCGTCGAGTTCAGCGGCCTCGCCGCGCAGCTCGGCAGCGCGCGACGTGCACCCCGCCTCGTGGAGCGCTGTCGCCTCGGCGAGCAGTCGCTCGATCTCGGCGGGCGCCTCGGCCGCGGCGGCGTCCAGCTGGGCGCACGCGGCTGCGGCGCGGCTACCGTGGCCGTTGCCGTAGCTGACGAGCGCGGCGACCTGGTCGCGGTAGTGACGCAGGCGTTCGAGCAGGCCCATCTCAGTCCTCCGTCCCGTCGCCAACGGCCTTGACCGTGATCTCGGCGCCGAAGTGGGCCCTGTCCGCGACGCGGTAGAGCCGATAGCCCGCAATCCGGGTGACCACGAAGTCGTCGCAGGCGCCGTCCAGCGCGTGCTGGCCAGGCGCGCCACGGGCCCGCTCGAGCGCCGCCCGAACCGAGGTCGGGCCGGTGCGCCGCAGCAGCTGGTCGAGGAGCAGCTGGCCGGCCTCGTCATCGACGGTCGACGTGAGGACCCGGCAGGTGATGGTCACCGTGTCGGTCGCGCCGAAGTCGGTGAGCGGGTTGTATTCGGCCTCGCCGGCGTAGAAGCAGGGCGGGTCGATGTCGGCCGGCACGTACCCGAACGTCTGCAGCTTGGGCAGCCCGGCAGGCAGGACGACGGTGGCGGCGGCCGCGGCGAGCCGCTGGCGGACAAGAGCGACGTACATCCGTCACCTCCACATTGGTCAGCCGATGCTGGGCAGCTGCAGGTCGGCGAGCAGCGCCTGCACGTCTGGGTCGATCTTGGCGAGGCGGACGACGCCCCACTCGGCGGTGCCGGTCACGCCCTCCGGCGACGTCCTGCGCTTGTACAGCCGGCTGGCTTGGATCTGGGTGGCCTGGATGACCGCAGCGGGCACGGCCGGCCAACCCCAGCGGGCGGTGACGCGGACGAACCGATAGGAGGACCAGCGGCCGCCCCGACGGCGCAGCGCGTTGATCGGGCGGCGCTTGGCGAGGGCGTTCTCCGGCTCGGTGTCGTAATCGGCGACCTGGATCCAGGTGGTGCCGTCGCCGACCTCGACGACCATGTCGACGGTGGAGGCGATGTCATCGACGATGATCAGCTCGCCGTCACTGTCCGAAGCATCGACTCGCCCACGAGCGCGAAAGACCCTGGTAGAGGCGATCCGGTCGCGCCAAAACTGGCGGCCGCCGCAGTACGCGTCGGCGCCGCGACTTGCAGCGTCGAGACACATCGTCATGTAGAAATCACGGCCGGTGTCGGTGTCCGGCCGGTCGACCGTCGATCGGAACAGGTCCAGGCCGACGTACAGCGGCGGCGCCGGATTGCCGACGTCGTACGCGCCCCAGACGACGTCTTCGGGCACCGCGCCGCTGACGTCCCACCGGTACTGCCAGCTGTCGACCTGGTCGGCGAGCGGCGCCGCGTCGTACACCCCGGTGCTGGTCCGCGTGATGGCCGGGGTGCTGATCGTGCCGTCGGGCGCGTACAGAGTGAGGGCGACGGTGGCGTCGGCGTACTGCCCGGCGGCGTCGTAGACCTTGTGCCGTAGCGGCACCCGGTCGCCGAGGTCGTAGGTGGTCACCGCGGCCCTCCCGACGTTGTGACGATCCGCTGGACGCGGCTGGCGGTGACCAGCGGCCGGACGCCGGCGACAACCGGGCGCTCCCCAGCCGTCGGTGTGCCCAGCCTGACCGGCACCGCGATGCCATCGGGCGCCGCGGCCAGGGCGTACGTCGCAGTGGGCTGGCCTACAGCGAGCGGCACCGCCACCCCGCTCGGCCTACTTGTCCTCGGGCTTGGCGCGCTGCTTGTTCGCGGGGGCGCGCCGCTGCTTCGGCTCGACCGGCTCCCCCGAGGCGTCGTCTCCGGCGGGCTCCGGTTCGGGCCGGGGCACGGCGCCGAGCCGCTCGGCCTCAGCGCGGTTGACCTCGCTGCCCGGCGCTGCCCAGAGCCAGCGGCCGCTGGTGTCGCCCTCGGGGACGACACGGGTCTTGTCCTCGGTGAGGTACCAGTGCTGGGTGACGGTGATCGTCTCCACGGGCCCGGTGTCCTTCCGTGTGCGCAGGTAGTCGTATTGGAGGCTCACGTCTGGTTGGCCAGCTCGTAGTACTCGACGAGCACGCTGAACTTGCCGGCGGTGAGCGGCGCGGTGGCGACTGTCGCGACGACGTTGCGGGCCGCGGTGGTCCGGATCGGTGTGCTGGTGGCGGTGAAGTCGCCCCGCTTCGGGCCGGGCGTCGACCAGGGCGCGCCGGAGACGGCCGCCGCGGCGGCGATGTCGCCGGCGCCTTCGAGCCTGATCGCGAGGGTCGCGGACCCGCCGGACGTCACGGCCGTCTCGACGTTGATGAGCGCGTCGACGACGATCGCGCCGGCCGGGATCTGGTCGCCGCGCAGCGTGATGCTGCCGACGCCGCCGCCGTCGGTGGCGAAGTTGTACAGGCCGCGGGCGATCTTGCGCTCGCCCATGAACAGGCCGCCCGCGGCCACCTTCTTCGCGCCCGGGATGATCGGCATGGAGTCTCCTTGAGTGCAGGTCGCCGCGGGGGCGGACGGGTCAGTCGGGCAGGACGACGTAGAACAGGACGACGTCGACGGCGCCGCCCGTCAGAGCGCCGGTGGCGATCGTCGCCACGATGGGTCGTGCCGTCGTCGTCTTGACCGCGGTGGCGCCGGTGGCGGCCGGCACGATGCTCTTGATGCCGGCCGTCGACCAGGGCGCGCCGGAGACGGCCGCGCCGGCGACGATGTCGCCGGCGCTCTCGACCTTGATAGCGAGCGCACCCGAGGCGCTCGACGTCGGCGCCGTGTCGACCTCGACGAAGCCGTGGGTGATGTAGGCGCCGGCCGGGATCTGCTCGGCCGAGATGACGATGTCGCCGACGGCGCCGCCTTCGACGGAGAAGTCGTAGCGGGCGCGGATGGCCTTGACCTCGGAAGCGCGGGGGAACCCGCCCTTGTAGCTCATGGATCTGTACTCCTCGGTGATGGCTCGGGGCATGGAAAACGCCCCGAGCCGTCCGGCCGAGGCGTGAAGGTGGATCAGGTCACAGACCGGTGACGACCCCGAACGCCTTGGGCCGGTAGAAGATCACCGCGACGCGGACGTCCGCGCGGACCGCGAGCTTGCCCTCGATGAAGAACCCGCCGTGGCTGTTGCTGATCTGCACGTCGATGCCACGACGGACCGCGACCTCAGAGAAGTTCGTGAAGTCGCCCATGGAAGCCTTGCTCGCGCTGCCGGCGGTGCTCTCCACGACCGGGACGCCCCAGATCGTGCGCGGGCCCGGCATCGACGGGTGGCCCCAGATGTAGACGCCGTCGGCCGTGCGCATCAGCTGCACGGACTCCCACTTCGACGGGCGGATGAACACGTGCGACGGCTCGGCGAAGCCGTCGTCGCGGATGGACCGCATGCACTTGTACAGCGCGTCCGGGATCGGGTCGCCGCCGAGCGCCTGGGACTGGATGCCGGTGATGTTCTCCAGGCCCCGCAGGTTCGGGGCGGCGCCGTTACCGATGAGCAGCTGGGAGTCCAGCCGCTGACGGAGGAAGAACGGGAGCCGGTTCTGCACGTAGGCGCGGGCCCGCTCCTCGTCCTCGAACTGCTCGTCCGTGACGGGCAGGAACGCGGCGATCTTACGGACCTCCGAGGACTTCTCATCGACCTTGAGCTGCACCTCGGGGTATTGGGTGCCCTCGCCGGTCTCCGCCGCGTTGTTCTCGTAGACCGTCTCCTCCATGTACAGCACGGTGGACTGGCTGGTCGTGGTCTGCGGGAAGACGTCGATGACGCGGGGCGCGGGTCGGGTCGGGTACATCTCGACACGGCCTGTGCGGGTGTCCTCGGGGTCCCAGCCGTTCGAGGTGGAGAACAGCGTCTTGAGGTCGACGTCCAGGCGTGCGACGGGGCCCGAGCCGGAGCCCGGCCGGTAGCCCTTGATCGCGTCGGACTCGACGACCATCTGCCCGAACGGCCGCAGCTTGCCGGCCTTCTTCTCGCGGTCGCCCTTCGCGTCGGGCGCCGACCCGCGCTCGCCGCGGTCGGCGTGTGCCTTGGCCTCGCCGGCGGCCTTCGCGACGACGAGGTGCTTGTCGAGGTCGACCTTCAGGTCGTTGATCTCGGCGGTGAGCTTCTGGATCTCAGCGACCTTGGCGTTGGAGTCGCCCTGCAGCGACTTCACCAGGCTCATGTCGTAGGTCGGGCCGGCCTCGGCGAAGATGCCGGCGAGCGTGTCACGCCGTGCGTTGAGCTTGTCCCGGGTCTCGACCAGGGCCGGGAACTCGATCAGATCAGTGGTCACTCTCAGTGTCCTTTACGGTCCGTACACCGCGGCGGTGGCGGCCAGCATCGTGGACGTGATCACGTCCTCGGCCGGGCCGTCGTCGTCGGCGTCCTGGTGGGTGGTGAGCAGGGTGTTGAGCCGCTTCAGGTCGTCGCCGATCCAGCCCAGGAGTTCGGCGTTGACCTTGGACAGCTGCTTGCCCTTGGAAGCGCGGAGAGCGACCACTCGTTGCGCGCTGTCGAGCAGGCCCGAGACCCCTGCCAGGGTCTCGAGGAGTTCGTCGTTGAACTTCGTCGGTGCCCCGCTGGGGCGGAACTCCGGCGGTTCGTGGTCGGCGTCGCGGACGTGCGCGGCCAGGTGCTCGTAGATGGCCTTGCGGTCGGCGAGCGACAGGTTGGTGCCGCCCCGCGCGCCGTTGATGACGGCGATGCCGCCGAGGCAGGCCCGCAGGTTCGCGGGGCCCTTGACGCCGTGGTGGTGCGGGAACCGGTAGGAGGCCTTGACCTCCGGGTCGCCGTTGGGGTCGACCCAGGCGTAGACGCTGCGCAGGTCGGACGGGCGGTCGGTGTCGAGCGCCTTCTCCATGCCGGCGGAATCCCACGGCCGGGAGACGATGGTCGTCTCGTGGACGGGGATCGCGCGGCGGCGGGCGCCGGCGCTCGCCGCCGCGGTGCGGTCTTTCATCGCCAGCGTGCGGGTGCCGATGCTCGCGCCCTTCAGCACTGGGCTCACCTCATGTACGTCGACGGATTTCAGGTCGCGGCCGCCGTGCTGGTTCGGTGTGCCGTCCAGCACGTCGAAGCCCCAGCTGTACTCGGCGAGCCGGCCGAGCCGCTTCAGGGTGTTGAAGGTTTCCTGGCCAGGGGTCGTGTCCATGAAGAACTCGCCGTCGAGGACGGCCTCGTTTCCGGCGATGCGGATGACGCCCTTACCGACCGGGATCGCTCCGGGTCCCCAAGACGCGTGGTTGTAGGCCGAGATGACGACTTCCTTGCCGTCTTCGATCGCGCCCTTGTACACCACGTCGCCGTCGTGGTCGACGACGCCGAAGGTACAAAACACGGCCGAGACGAGGCCGGCGTCGGCGCTCTTGATCTGCAGCGTGCGCAGTGACTTCCGGTCCATCTGTGCGTACCCCCTCCGCGCCTCGTCGGCGTGCTGGTCGTTGCGTTGTTTGCCGGCGACGTCTCCGCGGGCGGTCGGCATGGAGGTGATCTGCACCGGGTAGTCCAGCGCGATCCGTTCGGCTGCTCGCCGCATGTCCGATGTCATGCTGGCCTCGCAGCAACATCGATACGCCGGTATCCGTCCGGGTCGACGCCGTGGTCGGCGATGACCTCCATGTCGAGGTCGCGCTGGAGCAGGATTTCGGCGGCATGGCCCATCTCGGCCAGCTGGACGGCGCCGGTGCCCTTGGGTACGAAGATCGTCATGATGACCGGCTCGCCGTCGGTCGTGGAGTTTGTCTGCCGCCATCGGCCGCCGAAGCTCTCGGCGACCTTGGGGTCCGCGGTCGTTGAGGAGTAGCCGCGTTCGGTCCAGCGCACGCCGGTCAGATTCGGCCGCTCCCCGGCAACCCATCGCTCGTATGCCGCGTCCTGCACGTCGAAGTCGGGGTCGGACATTTCTTTCGGGTGCCAGACGTCCGTGCCGAACACGGCCGCACCCTTCTGGATGATGCGGTCCACCCTGATGTCGCTGCTGAGTCGGGACACGGACATCGTCTTGTCGATTTCGGCGACACGGTGCGCGACCGCCGGGTCGCTGAGATCTCGCGCGCGCAGGTCGCTGTTGGTCTCGACATACTCGACGCCTTCGTACTCGGACAGAGCCCGGACAGAGCCCATGCCATGCGGCCCGGACAGTCCCTCACCGGTGTAGTCGCCGGAGTGTCCACGCGGCGCCCGTTTCAGCTTTGCCGGCGCCGCGTCGAGCGCGTCCTGCTTGGTTACGGCGGACGCCAGGCGGTGGAGAAGGTCGCCGAGTCCCGAGCCCGGCGTGGTGTCGATCCACTCGCCGGTGAGCGGGTCCCGCGGCTGACGCGGGTCGAATCGCTTGACGCCCTGCAGGGCCGCGGCCGTCTCGGTGAGCACGTCGTCGAGGCCGTCAAGGACTGCTTGCACGTCGTCGGTTCCGTCCTCGTCGTCGGGAGGGTCGAGGTCGAGGCGAGCCGGGTCGTCTTCCTCCGCCGCGAAGGCGAGGGTGATCACCCCGGAGCCGTACAGCTCGACCTTGTGCTCCTGGGAGTGGCCGAACCACTCCTCGTCGACGACCTCGTGGGTCGGGAAGTCGACGTCCATCTGGTCGCGTTCTTCGGCGAGGCGCCCCAGCACCGAGGACAGCTCCTGGACGTCGTCCGCGCCCAGGTCCATCGCGAGGTTGTGGCCGGTGGCGTCCCGCCACGCGAGCCGGACATCCCCCACCGGGTCGACGCCCATCTCCAGGTCGCCGAACGTCCCCCCGATCCGGGAGATGAGGTCGAAACCATCCATGTCGAGCGGTGTGGTGTCGATCCATTCGCCGGTGCGCGGGTCGCGCGCCTGGTACGGGTCGAAGTCCTTGCGTCGGCGCTTGGCCGGCTTGGTGAGGTCCCGTTCGCCGGACCACGACGGTCCCACCATGGCCTCCTTGCCGGGCTGCGGTGCCGCGAGGGGGATGTCGACGAGCGAGCCGGCGAACGCGACCCTGAGCCGGTCGAGCGTGATCGGGCCGGTCCGGTCGAGGACCTCGCCCACGAGCGCCGCCGGGTCGTCGGTGTAGGCGATCGTGATGTGCGGGATCCAGGGGCTGTGCTGCTCGGGCAGGACGAATCCGCCGCGGGACGTCTCGAGCTCGTCGAGCGTGTCCGCGGCGAGGTTCCAGACGGTGTGCAGGTCGTCGCCGGTGAGGCCGAGGACGACGCAGGTGTTGTCGCCGCCGGGGTTGAACACGTCGACGGCGAACGCGTCCGCGGCGACCGGCAGGTCGTGGTCCGGGCGCAGCACGTCGTCGACGAGCGCGCGGAGCCGGTCGACGATCGCGGCCCGGGCGGTCTCGTCGTAGCCGGCGGCGTCGCCGAGGTAGAAGAGCGTGACGTGGAGTCCGTCGACGTCCTCGCCGCCGGCGACGGCGATCCGCTCGGCGTCCTCGCGGGTGGGGATGAGCGCGACCATCGCGCCGGTGTGCTCGGTGGCCACGCTGTCACCGCCCTGCCCTGGTTGGTTGTCAGGTGGTTTCGGTGCCGTCCTGCTGGCCGCCGGCGTCCGTTCCGGGCTGTCCAGGGGCCGGTTCGCTGGCGCCGCCCGCACCGCCGGCGGCGGGGTCGGCGGGTGGGGCTGGGTCTTTGCTGCCGGGTGGCTGCAGCTGCACCGAGTACAGGCCGGTGTGCTCGAGCAGCGTCATGTCGCCGGCCTCGATCGCCGACACCACCGACTCCGGGGTGTACCCGGCGTTGATCAGCGACGAAGCGGTCGCCGCTTTCGTCTGCAGCGTGGCGGCCTGGTCCTGCTCGCCCTCCTGCAGTGCGGCGATGTCGCCCGTGTCGAACCACAGCTGCGCGCCGGCCGGGACCTTGACCAGGATTGCGAGGGCCGCGCACGCGCCCCGCCAGTTCGGCCGGATGAGCAGGTCAGCCATGGACCTCACGGCCTCGCTGTAGTTGGCCAAGGTCGCGGCGCTGAGGCCTTCCTTGAGGCCGGCGACGATCGCCGGGACGCCGGAGGCGACCGCGATCCGGTTCTCGCCGGCGGCCTGGATCATCGCGCCGTCGTCGTCGAGGACGGAACCGACGACCATCGGGTCGGCGCCCTCGTCGAGGACCATCGTCCGGAACGCGTTCGCGGGCCCGCCGTGCCGCGCGTTGATCTGCGCGGAGATCCGCTCGACCTGCTCCTTCTGCAGCTTCGTCTTGTACTTCAGGATCAGGTTCGGGGTGGCGGCGTTGCGGTAGAACGCCTCCCGGTGCTCGGTCATCGCCCGGTCGGCCTTGATCTCACGCAGCACCGGCGTCAGCCACGACATGCCGCGCCAGTTCGCGAGCGGATCCGGGATCGGCGACCAGTGCGCGACCTCGTCAGTCAGGTAAAACTCGACGTCGGGCCGGTCGGCGTCGTGCGGCTCGTACAAGTAGCCGACGACCTTCCGCCGGGTGTGGCCCTTCGGGTCGGTCTCGACGAGCGACACGATCGTCACCCAGTCGGGCCGGAGCCGCTCGAGCCAGTCACCGCAGTTGCGCACGTAGGCGTTCCCCGCCAGGGACGCGTCCTGCTCCATGCGGGCCAGCAGCTCGGCCGTGGACCCGCCCGGCCACGGCTTCTCCAGCACGGCCAGGCCGGCGTCGCCGAACAGCCGCTTGTCGCTGAGACGCCGGAACTTGAACGTCGCCTCGGAGAACAACGCGATCCGGGTCCTGATCAGGCCGAACACGACGGCGTTGCCGGCGTACAGGTCCCGGGCGTACGCCTCGAACGTCGGCTCGATCGTCTCGGTGTTGCCGTACGAGCCGTAGAACGACCAGGCACCGCTGCCCAGGTCGGGCAGCGACAGCGCGTTGCGGGCGGTACCGAACGCGGCCCGGATCGCCGCGGTCGCGCGTCCCCACAGACTCATGACCCGCCCTTTCAGAACACCCACACGGACGGGTCACTCACGGTCTGCACGATCGGGGCCCGGACCTCGTACGCCCGGCGGGCCAGGGTCACCGCGACGAGCGGTGAGATGTTCACGGCCGCGGCGCGGCGCGCCCATGCCCATGCGTCGGTCAGCGGCCGGGTCCGCGCGCCGAACAGGGCCAGGTTCAGCTCGGTCTGGTCGATGTGGACGACCTTGTCCTGCCGCACGGCGTCGGCGATGCTGCCGCAGGCCTGCGCGACCTCGCTGGCGTTCGGGATGTACAGGTCCCCGACCAGCGGCTTCTCAGGGTCGACCGGCCGGTCGATCCCGACCTTCTTCAGGTCCACGAGCAGCGACCCGGAGGGTCCCTTGTCGTCGAGGCCGATCGCGACCGGCTTCCACAGCTCCCGTAGCCGCTGCAGCGCGCCGACGACCCAGTCGGTGCCGGGCCGCAGGTCGATCAGCTCGAGGTGCATCCGCCCGTCCGGGCGCAACACTGCGACCCCGATGCACGCGTGGTCGCGGGCCGGGGTGACGTCGACGGCGAGGGCCAGCCGTGCCCCGTCGGTCGTCGCCGTCGCGTCGGCCCGCAGCGGCCACTCCGCCGTCGGGACGTTCGGGTCCGGCGGCGGCTGGTACCGCTTACGCCGGTTCAGGTACGCCCGGTCGAACTCGTCCGCCGGGAGCTTCTCGCACTCCGCCGCGATCGTCGCGACCGTGACCGTGTGCCGCCACGTCCCGGTCGGGTCGCAGGTGCACCGCGGCCCGCTGCCCGGGCACAGGGCCGGCATGCACCGCCGCCAGGTCGCCGGATCGTTCCGGTCGCCGTCGGGCTCGGAGAACTCGATGTAGCAGATGCTCGACTGCTCGCCCCGGGCGACGATCTCCCGGCCGCTGTCGACCTTCTCGGCCAGGTAGACGCTCTTCTCGGTGCCCTCCGTGGACACGACCCAGTGCTGTGGCGACCAGCGGGTGATCATCGCCGGGGAGAACGCCTGCTCGAGCGCGTGGTCCTGGGCGGCGAACGCTTCGTCCTCGACGCCGAGGTCGAGGGTCTTGCCGTGGCCGGACGTCTCGCCGTTGGAGACGATGCCGTCCCAGGCGCCGGTGTCCCACAGCAGCGCCTCAGACCCGTTGGTCAGCCGCGGCCGGAACCGCTTCGCCAGCGGCGACGCCTGCAGGATCGGCAGGTGGTCGTCGACGAACTTGTCCCGGGCATCCTGCCGTTTCTGCGCGGCGTAGACGATGCGCTGCCGGCTGCCCTGCGCCGGGTTGTGCCGGGCGGCCTCCTTGCCCATCGCTAACGCCCGGTGGCACTTGACCGCCAGGATCAGCGTGGTCTTCCCGCTCTGGCGCGGGACGAGGAGACGGACCTCCCGGTACACCAGCGTGCCGTCGTCGTAGACCTCCAGGGCGACGTCGGCGATGTACCGCTGCCACGGCATGAGCGGCTGGCCGAGCTTCGCCGCGATCCGGGCGACCGCCCGCCCGTACGTCTTGTGCGCCGGGTTCCGCAGCGTGCCGATCCGGGGCGGGCAGTGCAGGCCGTACGCGGCGAAGATCTCCGCAGCGGTCATGCCGACGTGCAGGACGATCTCCGGCGCCGGGTTACTCCGGGCCGAAGTCGTCGTCGTCATCGTCGTCCGCACGCCGCGCCGCGGTCAGCTTCCGCAGCTCCAGCAGGGTCGAGCGGAGCTCCTTCGCCAGCGCCGGCATCTGCCGGCCGTCCTCGCCCCCGCCGTCGTCGATCGCCTGCGCCAGCCTGAACGCCAGCTCGGCCAGCGACGGCTCCACTCCCTCGAGCGCGCCCAGCAGGTCGACGTCTTCGCGCACCGACGACTGCACGCCGCCGCTGATGCTCGCGCAGCGCTCGCACGTCTTCGTCGCCGGCGCGGGCACCGGGGCCGTCTGCGCGCCGAACAGCTCCGCGTATTCGGTGTCGATCAGCTCCAGCGGCGACACGTCCAGCGCGGCCGCGAGCACGACGAGCTCGTCGACGGAGACCATCCGCCGCCGGTTCCCCGCCGCGTCCGGCCGGCCGGTCTCGATGTTGCGCAGCACCGCGGCGGTGAACGACGCCGGCGCCCCGTGCTCGCGGGCCGAGACCGCCACCGCATCCCGGGTCAGCTTCAGGCGCTCCCGCAGCTCGATCAACCTGGTCGCGGTCGTCGCGCTGATCTGATCACCGTGATCATTGATCAAAGCGATCACCGCCCGTCAAGATCTGGCCTCGGGGGGAGAGAGCGGAAGCCTGGGCGTGGGGTCGTCCAGGCCGTCTGACCAGGCCGCGACCCCACCCCCCGGGTGTTTGAGCGCTTTGATCAGTCGGGGCCGGCGTACCAGTCTCGTGAGGTCCTGAGGACGAGGACCTGGTCGAGTGGCTTGTCCCCTTGGATCTGGTTGCACTTGCGCAGGCAGGTGGGGCAGCCATCCACACCATGGATGGGCCCGAGGTTGGTGATGTCCTCTGCCAGCTCAGGGGCTATGGATCTAGGGATGATGTGCCCTACGTCCTGGGAGCCTGCGTGGCCGCACAGCATGCAGACGTTGCTGACGCTGAAGACCTGCTGCTGGAGGCGTCTCCAGGGCCTGCCCGAGCGGCCCCTGCTGGCTGGAATGGGGGCTGTCACCTAGACCCCAGCCAGATGAGAAGAAGGCCGCTGCACAGGAAGGCCATGGGCAGGGCCTCGAGGGCATGGCCAGCCAGCTCGCTGAGGATGGCTCGCATGGCACCTGCCTCAGGGGTGTCGAGGATGGGATTTGAACCCATGGCGTCCCGGTGCGCGTCACCGAGACGTCTACTCCAGCGCTTGTTACGCACGCCGGGCCCTGCCGGCGCCGCTGGGATCACCCGTAGGCCACTTCGGGAACCTCGACCTGGGGCTTACGCCGCGAGAGGCCTCTGCTGGCGGTGGGATTGGCCTGAGAGGCGCGTGTCGCGTTCTGCGAGGAGCACGTCGACGGCGTTGTAGAGGCGGCCCTGGACGCGGATCCGGCGACGGGCGCCGCCGTGGTCGATCCAGCCTCGGTAGCGCCAGTTCCGGACGGTCCCTGCCGGGACGCCGGCGAGCGCGGCGACTTGGGCGAGGGGGGCGTAGGCGTCGTCGTTCACCGCCTGGTCCTCCCGGGAAACGCAAGAAGCGCCCATTCCGGTGGTCCGGTGGGCGCTTCTGGGCAGACTGGTGGCTGCGGGAAGTGTATCGCGGTTGATCACGAACGCAAGGGCGTTGCGTGGTGGCGTTTCTGGTGCCGGTTGCTTGATAGATCTGAGCCGTCGTCCCAGAGGCCTGTTCCGAGGTGGCCGAGGCGTTCGGCGAGGACTCGGAATTGGGCGTCGAGCTCGTCGTTGGTGAGGTGGGCGTCGCGCCAGATCGCCCGCCAGATATACCAGGCGTGGTTGTAGGCCTCTAGCGGTCCGAAGTCGTCTCGGCGCGGCTGCGGCCCGGCTTCGTGGTGGGCGAGGTCGCGGCTCACCGGGCGCGCCTGTGGTCGACGACCCGGAATGTGGTGAGTCGCTGCGTCCAGGTGCGTTCGTCGCGCTCAGAGAGCCGGATGTACTGGATGCAGCCGGTCCGCTGGAGTTGGCAGCCGAGCCACTGGGGGTGTGTGGCGCAGCTGAGCTCACCGAAGTGCACCTGGCGGGCGTCTGCCTTGAGCGCGCGTGGGGCGTCGACGAGCTCGCCGTCGATCACCTGGTGGCGTCGCTTCGTCACGGCCGCCACTCCTGGATGAACGCCACGATGTCGCTGCTCATGCTGCCAGCCTCTCATCTTGTTCGTGGGCCGCCTCGTCGTTTTGGACCGCAAGGAGCCCGGCTGCGCGGGCGATCTTGTGGAGGGCGGTGATGCCGTGTTCGGTGATCCAGCGGGTGGCGATGCTGAGGGCGAGGTTGGGTTCGGCGTCTGGGCTGGTGGTGTGGCCGTACCAGATGACGTCGAGGGGCTGGCCGTCGGCGTAGGTCCAGAGTTCGATGTGTTCGGGCCCGCGCCGCCAGGTGTGGACGCGGTAGCCGTCGTGTTCGGGGGCGCCGTCGGGGTCGCGGCCGGCTTCGTTGTGGTGGACGTGGTGGTGCCAGCCGGCGGTGCGCATGGCGGTGGCGAGGCGGTACTGGGCGCGCCGGTTGCGCATGGCGGTCCTCCTGGTGGCGTGTTCGGTTGCTGCTGTGGTGCTCACGTGGTCGTCGTATTCGCTGGGTGAGATGTGGGCGGCGCAGGTGGCGCATTCGATCCAGTCGCTGCCGTTGTGGCGGATAAGGGTGCCGGTGCCGCACTTCGGGCAGGGGATGCCGTGCTTGTGCTCGGGGATGTCGATGAGGCCGAGCTGGGCGCGCAGGACGGTGCGGGTGCGGGCGATGGTGGTGAAAAACTCGTCGATGGCGGGGTGGGCGTCCATGGCGTCGTCGAGACGTCGGGCGAGCCACCCGGTGAGTTGGGGGACGGTGGGTGCGGGGAGGCGTTCGCGTCCGCCGCGGGCGTCGCGCCAGTCGCGGACCCAGAAGTCGAGGGTGGAGGCGACGGATTCGTGGCCGATCTGGTCGTCGCCGAGGAGCCAGACGCGCCGGGCGGGTCCGGTGAGGTCGACGGGGTCGACACGGATGGGCAGTGGCGGCTCTTTGGAGCCTGAGATGGGTCCGCCGCGACCCTGGCCTCCGAGGGGGCCGGCCGGGAGAAGATGCGCAACGGGGTCGGCTGGCTGATTGGTTACGACGTGGACGCCCGCCGGCGCGCCCTGGTCGCGGATGACGTGGGGCCGGTGGTCGTGGGTTTCGGTTTCGCGGCGGGCGAGCTCGGCGTGGAGGTCGGGGATCTCGTGCAGCCAGTTGCGGAGCTTGGACCGGCAGACGTCGCAGAGGAGCGGTGTACGGGGGTCACGGCGTGCGCAGGTGGGACAGGTGCCGGTCGGCTCGTCGGTCACGTGTTGCCTCCGTCTGCTCGCACGATGGTGACGTCCTGCGGGTCGAGGGTGTACTGAGCGCCGTCGGGCGCGCGGTAGATGTACGCCAGAACGGGGCCAGCCGGCTGGCCCCGTTCCTTGCGCCATTTCTCGACGATGTGCTCCGCCACGGGCGGCTTGGCGTCATGCCACGTGCGCGCCACGTCGGACCATCCGGCCGTGACGTGGTGATGGGCGTACCGCTCACCGGCGAGTGTCATGGTGAGCGGGTCGCAGTAGATGGTTTCGACGTTGCGTCCGCCCCAGCGGTCGACGAGGACGCGGTACGGCCAGGGGCCGTTGCCGCCGGACCAGGTGACCATGATCTCGGCGCCGTCGGGCAGCGCCTGGATCTCGGCGGCGGTGAGCCGGTCGCCGAGGTGCTCGAAGGTGCTGCTACTCGCTCGGGCGCTCATGATGTGCTCCAGGTGGCAGGTTCGAGGTCGGGCACCAGCACGGCAACGACCGCGATCGCCTCGCGCATCTCGCTGGCGTCGGAGACGTGCGGCACGGTCGCCGAGGCGAACAGGCCGTACTTGTCACCGCCGAGCAGTGTCGGGCCCACCTTGGCTGGCCAGCCCTCGACGGGGACGAAGACGCGGTCTGCGAGGGCATTGACGGCGACGACCTGGCAGCGCTCGTCCCACTCGGACCGCCATACCCACAAGCCGGGACCGGCCTCGGCGCGGTCCCAGTCGCCAAGTGCGGCGTCGACGATCCGGACCAGAGTGGAAGCGGCAGTGCCTTCGTAGCCGGTGAGGTTCATCTCGCTCATGCCCGCCTCCTTCGGTACGCGGCGCGCATCCAGGAGCGCCGGGCACGCGCCGGGGCGTCGAGGTGGGCCAGCTCGTCCACCACGACGCAGGGGCCGCTCCACCGGTCGCCCATCCGCACGCGGACGCGGCGGGGCGGCAGCGGGTGGAGCTGGCGGCCGGTGGGCTTGAAGGTGCCGCCACGGTTGTCTAGCAGAACTCGAAGCATGTCGCGCTGCCAGTCGGTGAGCGCCGGCAGCTGCTCGTAGAGGTCAGCCACGCCGACCCCCTTTCCGCCGTGCCCACTCGCGCTGGACGGCGCCGCAGTCGCAGAGCAGCGCGCCCCAGGTCTGGATATGCGAGCACCGCCGGTCGGTGTGAAGCAGCCCTTCCCGGGCGAGCGCCCAGGCGGTGGGGAAGTCGCAGAAATCGAACTCCCAGTTGGGGCCGGGGAGGTCGAGGCCAGGGCAGCGCTCAGCCACGGTCGCCTCCGGCCTGCTCGATCCCGAGCTCGCGGGCGATGGCCTGGATAGTCAAGCAGGGCGCGGGCATGAGGATCGGCGGCGGCATGCCCGGCGAGCAGGCGAGGCAGGCGACGATGCCGCCGAACAGCTCGGGCTTGTGCAGCTCGACGACGGCGCGCACGGCGTCCCCGGTTCCGCCGTCCGGTCCGACGCTGTACAGCAGGTCGTCAAGGTAGGCCAGCAGCCGCTGGTGGAGGTCGGCGCTCATCGAAGGATGCACCCCTTGTGCGGTGTGGCGCCCGGTGGACGGGTCGCAGCGCTCGGGCGCGGGCTCGGGCTGCTCGGCGGACTTGCGGTTCACGTCGCAGACCAGGCACCGAAAACCGCCCGCGATCGGGCGGGCCTGTTCGGTGGCCCAGATGTCGTCGCCACACACGGTGCAGGTTGTCGCCTCCGAGACGACGACAAGTCCTGCGGGCTGCTCGGCGGGCTCCCACGGGCCGGCGACCGCTACGGCTGGCGCTCGCCGGTCCGGGTCGGCGGCGAGATAGTCGGCAGCCCACCGCGCCGCTGGACTGCCTGTCCGGTCCGCGACGTCGCGGAGTGTGGTAACGGCCTGGTC
This sequence comes from Dactylosporangium sp. NPDC000555, assembly GCF_040300025.1. NCBI lineage: Bacteria > Bacillati > Actinomycetota > Actinomycetes > Micromonosporales > Micromonosporaceae > Dactylosporangium > Dactylosporangium sp. NPDC000555. The sequence continues at coordinate 151,924 of NZ_JBEPDB010000003.1, forward strand.
GTAGCCAGCCCGGGCGCCCTCGGTGGCCTGGCGGCGGCCCTCGGCGATGCCCCCGGCCTTGCCGCGCTCGTAGGTGACCTCGGCCTCGTGCAGTCGCCGGACCGCGACGGCGAGCTGCTCCGCGAGCGCCTCGGGCTGGCCGTGCGCCACGAGCCAGGTGGCGAGCCCGGCGAGCGTGATGGCCGGGTGTTGCCCGTCGGCCAGTTCCGCGCCGTACATGCCGATGAGCGTGTCGACGCTGGCGTCCAGGGCGGCGTGGATCTGGTCGAAGTCGGCGAGCTGGTCGGGTGTGGGCTGGTCAGGCACGGTCGTCTCCTGGCTGGCAGCGGTCGCAGAGGCCGCTGGGGTGGTCGGTGGGCCGGTAGCAGTGCGGGCCGGTGCAGGCGCGCAGCTCGGCGACCCGCTCGGGCGCGGTGCTGGGCCGCGCGGGGGTCGGCGCCGCGACGGGCCAGGCGGACCGCGCCGGGTCGGCGCCGAGCGCCTCAGCCCGGCAGAACCGGCAGCGTCCGGAGCGGGGCATGGGCCGGCCGTTGTCGGGGCAGTCGGCGGTGTGGCCGAGGCGCGGGCGGCGAGGCGGTGCGTGGTTGCCCCAGTCCTCGACGTTGGCCTGGAGGCGGGCGTCGAGGCCGTCGAGGGCACGCCGTGCCCGGGTGGTGGCGTTCACGATGTCCGCCGCTCGTCCTTGGGCCAGCCGGCCGCGAACGTGTCGACGATCGCCGCGCCGAGTCCGCTGGGCTCGTCGTCGCCGGGCACCGGGTGGCCTCCGGGCGGCGGGACGCGGTACAGCGGGTTGGCTTCGCCGGGCACGTTGCCGCGCTGCCGCTGGCGCCATGCGTGCTGGCGTGGCCGGAGCTTGCGGGGGTCGTTCTCGGGCAGCCGTGCGCGGATGGCGGCGACAAGGTCAACGACGTCGTTGGAGCGGTCCTCGGTGTGCTGGGCGCTCGCGGCGAGCGCCCTGGCCTCCTCGGCTTCACGCTGCTGGCGTTCGATGCTGCGCCGTTCGCGTTCGGCCTCGAGGGCGCGTCCGCGGATGTCGGAGGGCTTGGGCCAGTACGGCGAGGTGCGGATCAGCTCCATGAGCGCGTCGCGGGCGTACCCGAACTGCAGGTCGCCGAGGGCGGCGTGCCAGATCTCGGGCAGCCCGTCGGGCATAGGCCGGTCGTAGGCGACGACGGCGATCCGGGCGAGCGTCAGGGTCTCCTCGGGTGTCATGCGGGCCTCGTCAGGGCGTCGTGGATGAGGGCGCCGAGGTCGGAGCCGGACGGCGACATGCGTGCGGCGGCGGCCTCGCCCTGCGTGGCACGCCGGGGCGGCAGTTCAGGTCCCTGCTGGATGCGGATCAGGTAGTTGTCGAGGAGCGCCGGCCTGGAAGCGACTCGGTCATGGAGCATCTCGCCGAGGGCGCGTTTGACCATGTCGGTGGTGAAGCCATCGGCCAGGGCCCGTTTGATGCCGGCGCCGTAGCGCTTGATGACGCTGGTGGTGAGCTTCACGTTCCTGCTGGTGCAGTGGTCGATCCAGGCGCTGTTGATCTGCCCGGCGTTTTCCTGCTGCGCCGGTTGGGGCTGAAGGTCGGTGACGAGGACGAGTGCGGGCACCTGGTGGCCGAGCAGTTCGCCTTCGATCGCGTCGTCCGGCTCCGGCTCGCCCGACCGCGCAGCGGTTGGAGGGGGTACGGGGCACGGGGAATCGGGGAACGGGGAACCACTACCTACTGCCGTAACTACTCCCCTTTCCCCGGGAGTGGCGGCCGATGGGTTCCCGGAAGGGTTCGGCGAAGGGTTCCCGGAACCCTTCGCGGAAGGGTTTCCACCTGCGAATACGGCCGTTTCTGCGGTGCTGGTGTCGGCTTGGGCGGGCTGACGGCTCTCCTTGGCCTGCGCAGCTGGATCCTCGGCGGCCGGGGTCGGGCGGGAAGGGTTCGACGTGTTGACGACGGCCGAGTCCGGCACGTCCTCAGGAGGGTTCCCGGAACCCTGCGCGGAAGGGTTCGGCGAAGGGTTCCCGGAACCCTTCCCGGAAGGGTTCCCGATGGCGGCCAGCATCTCGTCAACGATGCGGATCGACTCGCCCTTGAGTTCGCCGGACGCGATGATGCGGCGCAACTCGACACCGATGGCTGCCCGGATCGTCGGGCTGGTCACGATCTCCAGGTGGTCCTGGGCGGCGCGGAGCACGTTCGGCTGCCGGTACACCTTGTCGCCGCGGATGAACGACCTGATGAGCAGCTCTTCGGCGTCCTCGTCGACGACGATGAACTTGGCCGCGGCCAGGTCGCACAGGTCTCGTTCGATGTCGGCGCGGGTGAGGCCTGCGGCGGCCTTGCTCCAGCGGCGTTCGCGGAGGGCGATGACGCCGTCGTGGGCGAGGTCGGGCTGCGACAGCAGGAACATGAACATGCGCTGAGCCCCTGGGCCCAGACTGGTGAAGTGCTCGTCGCTCCAGATGGCGACGGCGATGCGGGCTTCGGAGCGGGCCATCAGCATCCACCCCGCAGGGTGGCGACGGCCGGCGTTGTGACGACGCGCAGCATTGCGCGGTTGGCCCGTGGCATCATGTGCCTGGGGTCCTTTCCGGTTGGCTTGCAGCGGATGAGGGCCCAAGGGAGGTCGGGTGTTACCAGCACCCGGCCTTCCGCCCTGTTTGTGGGGGTAACTGTACCCGTTCGATCCTGGATTTCGATCACTAGCCCGCGCCCTTCAAGATCGAATTTTGCTGATGTGGTGAGGCAAACGCCGTGTTGCCCGGCGCCGATCTCTCAGCGCCGGGCAACACGTTTCCGCAGGTCAAAGCCATCACGTCGCAGCCGCGAGCACATCCAGCAGATGCGGACCCGGCTGCGGTGCCGGGAGCGGCTCCCGGAACACAGCCGAGCCGCGGCCTGGAACCTGGCCCGGGCCGCGGCCTTCGTCCGCTATCGGGCCGCAGCCTCGACCAGCCGTGCCGGGTCCGTCGCCACGACGCTCGACCTGCGCCGCATCACCACGCTGGACAACACCGAAGCAGCGATCAGCACCAAGCCGATCGAGCCGGTAACCCACTCGGGTGGCTCGACGTCGTACAGCTTGGCAAGCATCACGCCGCCGAGGACCGCGATCGCCCAGTGGGCGCCGTGCTCGAGGTACTGGTAGCGGGCGAGGGTGCCGGCGCGGACCAGGTGGACGGTCATGGACCGCACCCACAGCGCGCCGGCGCCGAGCCCGGCCATGATGACGAGCACGCTGGAGCTGATCGCGAACGCGCCGATGACGCCGTCGAAGCTGAAGCTGGCGTCGAGGACCTCGAGGCGGGCGAACATCACCGCGGCGGCCGCGCCTACGAGAACCTTCGCCCTGCCGGCGGCGGGCCGCTCAGGCGCGTCTTCGTCGTCGCCGTCGACGACGGCACCAAAGATGTCCAAGGCCATGTGCAGGGCGATCCCGCACGCCGCGGCGATGAGCACGGTGAGCCGTTCCTCGGCGGGCCCGTCGACGGTGGAGACCATGACGAGCGCGGCAGCGATCATCGCGAGGATCCCGACGTTGTCGTAGCGGCCCAGCGGGGCGAGGCGCCGCTCGAGCCAGCCGATCCAGTGGACCTGCTTGGAGCCGTCGAGGAAGAAGCCGATCGCGATCATGATCAGGAACGTGCCGCCGAACGCGTCGATGAGCGGGCCGGCCTTGGCGAGCTCGGCACTGTACTCGGCCGGGTGGTGCACGGCGAGGTCGATGACTTCGCCGAAGCCGAGCCCGGCGGTGAGAGCGACGATGCCGATCGGCAGGGCGAACCGCACCGCGAAGACGGCGACGAGGATGCCGACGGTCATGAACAGGCGCTGCCAGAACGGCGACATCGAGGTGAGCAGCTTCGAGTTGACGACCGCGTTGTCGAAGGAGAACGTCACCTCGAGCACGGTCAGGACGATCACCGCGAGGAGCGCGGAGAGGCCGGCGACGGCGCCGACCCCGGCCCAGATCGCGGCCGTGGCCAGCAGCGAGAACGCGTAGATCCGGAGCGTCTTCACGCGACGATCCCCGCTTTCTGCGCCGCGGCGATCCACGTGTCCCACTCGTCGACCATCGCGTCGGCGAACTGCAGGTCGGTGCAGGACAGCAGGTTCAGGTCGGTGCTGGACGGCTTGCTGTCGACGTTGTCGAGCAGCCGGCGGCTGGCATCGAGGTCGTCGAGCTCGGCGAGGTACGCGACCGGTTTGAGGGCGAGGAACTTCACGAACACCGGGTACCGGGACAGTTCGCACACGATCCGGGTGGTGTCGGGGCGGCTGTCCGGTTCGCCGTCGGTGACGACGATGCAGAAGATCGGGACGGTGGCCGCGGCCGCGGTTTCCATCACGACGCGCAGTGCCGCAGCCAGGTTCGTGGAGCCCATGTTCCGGCCGCGCCAGATCTCCCGGTTGACGACGCCGGCGTAGTTGCCGACGCCGACCTCGACGGTGGGCAGGATCCGCGAGTCGAACGGGATGACGGGGACGGTGCCGCTGGCGTTGACCTGCAGCGCGAAGGCGAGCGCCCGTTCGACGAGGGTCTGCACGTCGCCGGAGTCGTAGTCGGGGTACATCGACCCGGAGTGGTCGAGCACCAGCTGCGCCTGGGCGCGGATGCCGGCCAGGCCGCGCTTGCCGAGGGCGACCCCCGTCTTCTCGGCGCGCTTGGCGAGGTCGACGTGCCCGGCGTCGCGGACCTTGGTGAGGTTCACGGCTGGCGCGCCGGCCGGGTCCTTGTGCAGGTTGACGGTGTGCGCCGCCGTCAACCTGGTCTTTCCGAACAGGCCCATGCGGGTCCTTCCAGGGTTGTGGAGAGGGAGGGGTTTCAGATCTTGAAGGCGTGGACGAGCCCTTCGAGCTCGTCGGTGAACCCGTCGCCGATCGCGCGGAACGACCAGCCGCCGTTGTGGCGGTACAGCTTGGCGAAGACGAGGGCGTTGACGCCGGGCTCGGTGTCCTCGGTGAGGTCGTAGCGGGACAGCTCGGCGCCGGTGGCCTCGTCGACGACCCGGACGAAGGCGTTCTCGACGGAGCCGAACGTCTGGCTCCGCTTGCGTGCCTCGTAGATGGTGACCACGATGCGCAGGTCGACGACGTCGGCGGGCATGGCCGCCAGGTCGATGAGGATCTGCTCGTCGTCGCCGGAGCCGGTGCCGGTGAGGTTGTCGCCCTGGTGGGCGATGACGCCGCCGGGCGCCTGCAGGTTGTTGTAGTAGACGAACCAGTCGGGGCCGGCGCTGACGCCGGCGTCGGTGAGGCCGACGACGGAGGCGTCGAGGTCGAAGTCGGCGCCGGCGGTCTTGCGGGCGTCCCAGCCGAGGCCGATCCGGACCTTGGCGAGGGTGCCGCCGGCGGCCTTGGTGAGGTCGACCTTGCCGCCCTTGACGAGGTTCACGGTCATGCGCGGGTCCTTTCGGGGTTGTCCGGTCACGTGGAGGCCGGAGGGTGTGGTGGCGAGGCTCTGGCCGATGCCCTGCAGCCAGGTGTGCAGCGGCGTGCCGGGCAGCGGCGTGAGTTCGTAGGTGTCGGCGAGCTGGCCGGTGTCGGCGCGGTGGACGACACCGACGGGGACGACGGCATGGCCGTCCCACCGGCCCAGCTGCAGCCATTCGTCGAGGCAGGCGCAGATGAGCGCCGAGCCCCAGTGGTTCGCGAGGGTCGCGGTGATGTACGTGTCTGGTTCGGCCATCTGGTCGACACGCCGCGCGCCGGCCGCCTCGAGGACCCGGTACAGCAGGTACCAGCCGCGGTTGGTGATGGTGAACGCGTCGACGGGGAGGTCTTCGCGGCGCAGGCCGATGTCGGCGCGGCGCGCGGCCTGCCACCATGTCGACATCGGGGCCTCCTGTCAGTCGTGTTCGCCGAGACGGCGTGCCTCGGCGGCGGTGATGTCCGGGTCGACCGGCGGCGGCCGGTCGAGGTGGATCTGGTTGCGGGTGCCGGTGGGCAGGCGGCAGATCGCGCAGCAGCCCGGGGTGTTCCGGTCTTCTGCGGGCATGTGCGGCCGGGCCCGCCGTTCCGCGGCGCGGCCGCGGCCCTTCACGGCGGCGCCCGATGCGCACGTTCGGCCCGGGCCAGCCAGCCGGCGCACAGCAGACCGGGCCGGCCGTCGGCGCGGTACGGCACGCCGGCGACGAACGGCGGCTGCCAGTCCGCGGTCGAGCCCTCCACGCGCCGCCCGTCCGGGTGCCGCCAATACAGCGGCCTGCGCATGTCCTGGTGGCACCAGAACGGCTGCCCGGACGCGGCCAGGTCGAACAGCGCGTCCTCCATGAACTGGTCGGCCCGCTCGGGCGAGCCCTTCCGGAACGCGCAGTCACCGCACATCCGCGGCTGCCGTTCGATGTCCGCCGGCTCCCGCGGCGGCCGCGGCGGCTGCTGCTCGAGCGCGAACACCGGCACCCAGCAGGTGCACCGGTCGGGCCCGCCGAGGTCGTTGCCGATGCAGCAGCCGACCGGCCAGTCGGCCTCGTCGGGGTGCTGCTCGGCCCAGGTCCGCGCCGGGTAGGAGCCGCAGTGGTCAGCGTTCGCGAGGGACGACGCGATCTTGTTGATCGTGTCGGGGACGTCGACGCCGGCGGCGTTGGCCTGGTCGATGAGCAGCTGCACGGCGTACCGCTCGAAGGCGCTCACCGCGCACGCTCCTCGCGCCGCTCCCACGAGGCGCACGCCGGCCACCAGCCGCGGCAATCCGTTCCCGGGCCGCGGGTGACCCGCGGCAGCCCGGTCGGGCCGGGCAGCATGCACTTCGGGAAGCCGCGCACCGCACCGCTCTCACGGTGTCTGCAGCTGCCGCAGCGCAGGCCCTTCACGGTCCGGTCCGTTGCGTCGGCGGGCGCCTTCGGGTGCAGCGGGATCGAGGTCTTCAGCGTGACGGCGAGCGGGTGCTGGCCGTGGCGCATAGCCTCGTCCTGCCGGTTGCGGCGGCGGGCGTCACCGGACAGCTTGGGCCGCTCGGGCGCCGGTTCGACGTCGAAGAGGGCCACCTCCGCGGTCACGTGCGCGGCGTCAGCGGCCTGGCCGCCGATCTGGCGCTGCAGCTCACCCACGGTCGGCCTCCTCGATCTGCTGGTGCGCCGGGCAGACACCCGAGGGCGTCACGTCCGTGGACCCGCACGGCTCCAGGCCGGACTCCGGCAGCACCGGGCAGGCGGCCGGGCCGTCCGGGTGCTCGTCGGCGGCGATCGCCCGGACGCCGGCGAGCATGTCCTCGGCGAGGCGCCGCGCGGTCGGGGCGGTCGCCACGGAGTACTCAAGGCAGCTATCGCCGCGGCTCGGCCAGTGCACAGACGGGTTCGGCCGGCACAACCAGTGCCGCCACCGGTCCTCGTAGTTGTCGGTGCCGTGCTCCGGGCCTCGGGTGCGGCACAGGTCGAGGAGCCGGCTGCGCTTGTCCCAGTCCAGGTCATAGATCCCGTCCAGGAGCCGCTCGACCGGGGTGACCGAGTGTGTGTTCCAGCCGCGTCCGTCCGACTGCACCGTGTGGTGCACGAACTGCCGCTGCCCGACCAGATCCGTCAGCACGTGCAGCGGTTCGTCGGCGTGCACCGCATCGCCGGGGGTTACGACGGGCGGGATGCCGCCGGTCTGCTTGCCGGCTGCGGTGATGTCGAGCAGCACCGTCCCGTCGAACCCGACGCCGTACAGGTGCAGCGGGCCGCGCCACCGGTCGACGGTGATGCAGGCCAGCACCGCGGCGTCGGGGGCCGCGACGATCCGGCGAGCCCAGTCGACCGCGGCCAGGCGCAGCGCCAACTGCGACGGGCGGACCTCCGCGAGCCGCTCAGCCCGCGAGCAGCCGTCGCAGAGCCGCCGGTCATGCCAGATCCCGATCGGGTGCTCGCTGGTCGAGCCGCAGCGGGCGCAGGTGCGCGCCGCAGTCCACCGTGCCAGCGTCTTCCCGGTCAGCTCCGGCAGCGCCACGGCCGCGGCGACCTCGTACAGCGGCGCGTGCTTGTTGCCGTGGTAGAACAGCGTCCCGGCTGGCTCCTGGCTGTCGGCCGGCCGTCGGCGCATCCGCTTGAGCATCGTCTGCGTGGCCAGGTGGTCGGGGATCTCACCGACCCGATACAGCGGTCGGCCGTCCGGGCAGTGGGTACGTCGACGGTCCTGGTTCACGGAAGCTCCCTGGGAACGACGAGGACGTGGACGGGCAGGAGCAGGCTGTGGCAGGCCGGGCACTTGCCGTCTTGGAGGCGCCGCTGCTCGCAGCGGCGGCAGTACCAGGCGGGATACATGTCGACGGCCTGGGTGACGACCAGGCGGATCGCGGCCGTGAGTTCGGGGCTCGGCTGGCCGGTCGTCTTCGCCGGCGGACGCTTCCGCCCGGGCGCCGGTGCCGCGGCGCGCTGCCGCGCCCGGGCGGCCATCCGCGAAGCGGCGGCGGCCGCCGTGGCCGGCGCGGCCGGCGCCGGTTCGGGGGCGGTGGTGACGGCCGCTGCCCCAGTTGCGGCCGTCACCACCTGGTCCGCGTCGTCGCCGTCGCGCGAACCGGTGTCCGGGCGCGGGTCGTGACGCGGAGACTTGGCACCTACGGCGCTGTCGGGGGCGCTTCCGGCGGCGGGCTCGGCCGGCTGTGCTTCACCGGCGTCGGCCGGCCCGCCGGCGGGGGCAGCCAGTTCGGGTACGTCCGCGGGCGGCGTGGCAGGGGCATCGGCGTCCTCCGGCTCGGCGGGTGGCAGCGGCTCCTCGATGAGCCGCTTCGGGACGTCAGTTGGCGCCGCCCACTGCGGCGCTGGGCCGTGGCGGTGCTCGCGCAGCTGCACCGGTGTGGCCGCCGCGACGGTCGCCCGGTGCAGCACCGGCGGCCGGTGCTTGCAGCTGGTGTCGCAGACGGTGTGGAAGTCCTGGCAGCCGCAGTGCATGCAGCGCAGCCGGCCGTCGTCGCCGATGTGCTGGCCGCGGCGCGCGCCGCAGCCGCACAGCTCCGCCTGGTCGACGGGCTGCAGCGTCGCCGCGGCCGCGGCGGCGTGCTCGTCGAGCTCGAAGCGTTGGCACTTGCCGTGGACGCGGCAGCCGCCGTACACGCCAGCGCCGAGCAGCCGGTGACCCGACCGCGGGCAGCGGCACGTGCACGGCGCTTCCAGGTCGACGACGGCGGCGAGGCCGGGCTTGGTCGCGGTCATCGCCGGGCCCCTCGGAACAGGTGGGCCATCGCGTCGTCGTCGGTGAGGACGGTCATCTGCGGCGCGGGCCCGGTCCGGACGATCTCCGCGACGGCGCGCATCGCTTCCCGCCACGCCGGCGTGGCGTTGCGGCTCGGCACGCCGGGAGTCAGGCGGAGTACGAGCCGCACATCGTCGTGGATCTGCCGGATCGCCGCGATCTGCTCATCGGTGAGGGAGCGGATCTCGACGTCGGCGCTGTGCGGGTCCGGGTCCCAGCCGACGAGGAGGACCGGGCCCATGTACGGGCGGGCGTGTGCGCCGAGCGACGCCAGGACGCACGACCCGACAAGGTTCCGGGCGTAGCGGGAGCCGGGAAGCGCGCTGCAGTCGTTGACGTAGCCGGCGACGGTGACGTGTTCGGGCCCGTACACCGCGGCGGCGTTGGGCAGAGAGACCCGATCCCAGCCCTCGGGGCCGACGTCGCGGCGGGCGACATCCCACCGGGGCGCGGTGCGGAGCCGGATCGGGCCGTCCTCGTCGATCACCAGGTACTTCACGCCGCACCACCCGGCGTCGCGTCGACCGGCGCCGCGCCCGGGCCGAAACGGTCCCGGACAACCTGCCCGAACTCCCCGTGGACCCGGGTGGGGTTATCGAGCAGCGGCCCGGTCGTGAACACGGTCGTGTGCGGGACGGGAACGACCTGGTACGGGATCGGCGAGGTCACCGCAGGGTCGTCCTCGGCCTTGGCCTGGGCGGCGGCCTGGTCAACGGTGACCCCAGCGGAGCACAGCGCGGTGTACCGGGCGTGGAGCCGCCAGTACGCCCGCCGTTCGTCGGCCAGCTGCCGCTGGAACCGGCCGAGTTGGCGGCCTGCGGCCCGGCTGTAGCCGCGGTCGACCGCGACCAGCGCGACGATGGATAGGGTGGTCAGGATGAACGCGACGCCGACGGCGTCCCAGTGGCTGCTCATGGGCTGGTCCTTCGTGCCTTGATCTGGGGGCAGAGGTTGCAGCCGACGGCGCGGAGCTTCAGCGCCTCGGTGACGGTGGTGGCCTCGACAGAGCCGGCCCACGGGCAGTAGGGCCGGCCCGTCACGTCGGGGTCGGGCAGGTGGAGCACAACGGTCGTGACCCGCCGCCTGGTGTGGGAGGCGATCAGCGCGGTGTCGTCTGGCGCCATCAGAGGTGGCCCTTGTAGGCGAGGGCGGCGATGAACGCGATGAGGCCGAGAACGGCCGCAGCGACGGCGATGCGGAGATCGTTGCGGGGCGAGCGCGGGTCACGGACGTCCATCAGGCGCCGGCCAACTGCCTGGCGAGCTGATCCCAATCGACGAGTGCGGTTTCGCTGCCGGGCCGGACCGCGGCGTCTGTCGCGGCGACGAACGCGGCGAGCTCCTCACGGTCGAAGAGGAGCATGAGGGTGTCGTCGCCGGGTGCGAGGTTGATGGCGACCCGCCCGTTGCCGACGGGCGTGACGTGGACGTCGCCGTAGCCGGCGGCCTCCGAGAGGCCATCACGGACGACGTCGCGACTGATCAGCCACGTGTTCGTCCCGTCGGTGACGGCGATGGCGAGCTGCAGGGCATACGGGTCCATGCGCGGCGCGTAGGACACCTCGACGACGGCCGGCCCGCGGCAGGTGGAGGTCCAGTAGGCCTCGGCGGCCAGGAGATCGCTGGTCACGGCTGCTCCGGCGCGGGTTCGAGCTTGCTCGCACCGTCCTCGATGTGGAGGTCCTCGCAGTCCTCGCAGTTACAGCCGCCGACCGGCAGATCGTCCTTGCTCGCACCGTCCTCGATGTGGAAGACCGAGATCACGAAACCGCCGGACTTCGTCCCGACCCGCACCCGCCAGTGGCGGCCGTCCGAGGCCATGGATTCCTGCGGGTCGACACCGAACGCCTCCGCAAAGCGCAGGAGCGACGCGACGTCCGGCATGATCGCGCCGATTTCGACGTACGGCAGCAGGCCCGGGTTCGCCTCGAGAATGTCCGCCAGCTCACGCAGCGCCTCGGGGATGGTGGGCTCCTCCGGCGTCGGAGACTCCGTCGCCGCGGCGGCCGGGGCCGGTCCGGGCGTCCAGCCCTTGCGGTACGCCAGGCGCATCGGGCCGTGGGCGTCGAGGATGGTCCCCGCATCCCACTCGCTGTTCCGCACGGCGTCCACATGCGCCAGTGCCGGACCGTCGATCTCGGGGTGGCTACGCGCGAACCACTGCTCGCCGCGGGCGTCCTCCCAGATGTCGCCGGGCTGCGGCGGCCACTCCCTCGGCGCCACGCGGGTCACGGTCAGGCCCGGGTGGTCCAGCGGCATGACGAGCTGGCCGCCGTCCTCGGGCAGCGCGCACGTCAGGTGCCGCTCGTCGAACCGGACCACCGGCACCGCACGGAACTCCAGATTGACCAGCTCGCCGACCTCGTACCGGGCCGTCACCGTTCCACCGCCGTATCGGCCGGGATGCGCACGTGGATCGCCCGGTACGCCTCCCGGTGCCGGACGCCCTGCCCCCGGACCGCGACCACCGCGCAGCTCGACCACGCCTCACGGGTCGCGACCTCGCAGGCCGGGTCGGTGCAGTCCTTGCGCCAGTCGACCGTCAGCCACTCCACGTCGGCCTGGCCGGCCACGAGGGTGTCGACCAGGACGAGCCAGCCGGGCTGGACCACGTTCCAGCGGGACTCGACCGTGGCCGTGTACCGGCCGACCGGGCGGCCCGCCAGCGCGGCGAGCACGTCCGGCGTCGGCATCAGCAGCTCGGCGCCGCACTCGTCCGCCTGGCCCTTCGCGTGCTGGATCAACCGGGCCAGCAGCAGCGGGGCGCGCAGCTTCGACCAGTCGGTGTCGACGACCCCGACGGCGGCCTTGGCCCCCTCGCGGAGCACCACCGCCACGCGCGCCCCGGCGAGCAGCTGACGGCCGACGCGCTGCATGTACTCGGGCTCCTCGGCGGTGCGCTCGGCGTCGGCCGCCTCGCGCAGCTCGGGCGTGAGCACCTCCAGGCCGACCGTGCGCTGCTCCGGAGCCGCCCGGTCCTCGACCGAAGAGGGCTGCATCCGCGAGTGCCGAATGATGGCGTCGACGTCTGCCTCGATCTCGGCCGAATTGATCGGTACCGTCTTCACGCCGTCACCTGCCCAGCGCGCTGCGCGGCCGCGCGGATGTCCGCGACGAGCTGCTCAGCCTTGATCGAGCCGCAGACCTGGCAGTGCGGGTCGCCGCTCGAGTAGAACCGCACCTCGGGGTGGCCTGCTGCGACGCAGTCGGCCTTCTCCGCTTCGCGCTTCGCGGCGTACTCCGCAGCCCACTGGACGGACTGGTGCGTCCGGACGTGGGCGTCCGCGTTGAGGGACTCGTAGGGCCCGTCACCATGGCCCTTGTAGATCAGGTCCCAGTCGAGCTGGGCCAGGATGGAGCTGCGCGAGTCTCCGCCGGGCGAGCGCATCTCCTCCCAGAAGTTCGCGAGGTTCTTCTGGTCGTTGATCAGCTCGTACCACTCGGGGTCGTCGCGCATGATGCTGAGGGCCTCCGCCTGGTCGGCGGCGTCCGGCACCCAGACCACGTACTCCTTGTGCACGGTGACGATGACCGGGTACTGGTGGTCCGGCTCGGGCAGCCCGAGGTCGTCGGCTGCGTAGGTGGGTTCGCGCAGGGGCACGTTCATGCAGCACCTTCCGTGGACTTGGTCGGGTGGAGGGAGCGGTCGGCGTCGCCGCCCAGTTCGCGGAGCGTGTTCTCGATGCGGTTGACGAGGGCGAACGCCGGGCCGGCCGCACCGGCGTAGCCGCCGTTGTGGAGCCGGGTCAGCTCGTCGCGGAGGTCCTGCACGTCGTCGAGCGGGGTGCGCGGTGGGGCCATCTCGACGGTCACGGAGCGCTCGCGGTCCAGCAGGGCGCCGAGGTCGAAGAGCCGACCATCGTCGGGGTCCTGCCAACACGGCATCTGGATGCCCTCGACCTTGATCCGGGGGTAACGGGTGCGGGACTCGGCGCCGATCAGCGCGACGGCGCCCTCCGGCACCTCGGACAGCGACAGCACGATCGGGGCGCCGGAGTCGTGTCGTTGAGCCTCGGCGGCCTGCAGCGACTCCGCCACCTCCACCAGCAGGTGCACGGCGTTGCCGATCCAAATCGGCTCGGCGTCCGGACTGGCGTACCCGGCGTTGACCAGCTCGCCCTTGATCGCCTCAAGGCGGTTGTGGTGCTCGTCGCGGCTCTTGCGGGCGAGGTCGCGCTGGTCGCGCGCCTCGTCCCGCTCGATGGTCAGCTTGTTGACGGCAGCGAGGAAGCCGGTGGCGTCGGCGGCGGCGCGCAAGCGCTGCACCTCGGCCTCGATCCGGTCGTACAGCCGCCGGGCCTTGCCGTCGTGGTGGTCGTCGGCCTCCTCGTCGCGCTGGGCGGCCGCGACGCCGGACTCGTGGCCCCCGTGGCCGTACTGGCGCACCAGGTCGAGCACGTCGACCTGCTCGGGCTCGCGCACGGCGGTCACCTTGAGCGGGCCGTGGTCCTCGAGCAGTCGCACGTCGGAGTAGCGGGCGTAGGAACCAGCGTCCTGCTCCCAGACCTCCCGGCTTCCATCGTTCGGGAAGACGGTCCAGAGGCCCTCGCGAGTTCGGCCCCAAGGATCTCCGGACCGATCTTCCACCTGGATCACGCTGGCCGGGATCGGCGCCCTGGCGATGACGTCGCCGACGACTTCGCCGATCTTGGCCAGCGACTCGTGCGCGGCGCGGGCCTGGTCGCCGATGGCGTTCTGCAGCTCACCCACGGTGGGCCTCCATCGCCTCGGCGAGGTCGTCGACGGTGACATCGGCGGCCTGGGTCTCCAGCCAGCCGAGCCAGGTGCGGTCGCCGGTGTGGTGGCGGCCGCGGCGGGCGACGGCCCGCCGGGTGTGCATCGGCCGCCACCGCTGGGCGCCGATCCCGGCGTGCCGCGGTCCGGTACGCGCGGTGGTGTCGTCGACCTGGTCGACGTGGCCGGCGGCGTGCGTGGGCTGGCGCGGCGCGGCCGGGAGCTCGACGGTGGGCGCGTCCTCGGCCCGGGCCGGCCAGCGGCGCAGCGCGGCCGCGGCGATCAGCGCGGCGGCGAGCAGCCCGGCCGGCGTCGACAGCAGGAACACGAGCAGCTTGTGTGCGGCGATCCAGTGCAGCATCACCGGTCACCACCCACGATGAACTCGCGGTACATGATGTTGTCGAACTCCGCGCGGATCTGCTCCACCGGCACGCCGGAGGTCGGGCACGGCCGGTACGCCCGGGCGTCGGCGGCCCGCATGTCGGCGTCGGCCCACCGCTGCTCGAGCGCCCGGCGAGCCCGGTCGCGCTGAGCGCGGACGCGGAGCAGCCGCTTGCGGGCCGTCCGGGCGAACACGAGCAGCAGCACCAGGTAGACGGCGCACAGCACGCCGCCGAACACGACGGCCTCGCTGTGCGCGTGCCAGAAGGACGTCAGGCAACCCTTGAGCGTGAGCGAGCCGACGAGCAGCGCGGCCCCGACTGCGGCCAGGTAGCACAGGGCTCGGATCTGCCGGCGCGTCATCGCGTCACGACCTGGTCGGCCGGGCACGGGTCAGGCTGGTCCAGCACTGCGGCGGTGGCCGGCCACGTCGTGAAGCCGCTCTTGGCCCTCCAGCGGTCGATGTACTCGCCGGTGAACGGCGCGTCGAAGCCGATCTGCACGTGCCAGCCGAGCAGCGTGCCACGCAGGTAGCCCGACCAGCATTCCGGCGTGGTATTGAGCGGGTGCGGCTGCCCGTGTTCACGCTGATCACGCAGGCGGAGTGCCTTCGCCAGTGCGTGGGCATCGGCCGCCGAATCGCAGTCGAATCTGACATCGAGGCTCCCGCGCTCATCGTCGATGCGGATCGCCTTGGGTGCGGGCGCGTCGAGGACGGCGACGAGGATCTGGCGCAGCAGCCGCTGCCGGGTCGCGGGCGCCCTCATGCCGACACCTGCTCGGACTCGTCGACGGGCACGGTGCACCACACCTCGAAGTGCATCCCGTCGAGAACGCCGGTGACCTCGTACTTCCGCCAGTGGCCCGGGCCGACCAGGATCGTCGGGTCCAGCACCGGCGTGGCGCCGAGCAGCAGGCCCCAGTCGTCGACGTCGGCGGTGCAGCCGGAGCCGTACTGCAGCCTGGCGTGATTGGTCGTGCCGTACGGGAGCGTGACACCCCAGGGCCGGCGCACGCCGTCGATGTCGATCGCGCGGGCGATGGTCTGGAAGAGCAGCACGGCGTGGTGGTCAGCGGTGACCTGCGGGTCGGTGGTCGTGGCCTGCTCGTCGAGCGTCGGGCTCATGCCGCCTCACCTGCCGGGATGCGCACCATCACGGTCCAGCCCGCGGGGCAGTGGGCCTCACCGTCCGGGTAGGCGGCGGACTTGAGGATCGTGCAGTCGGTCTTGCCCGGGTCCGGGCAGCGCTCGCACACCCGGAAGCCGGCCCGCCACTCCGACTCGACGACGCGGTGCCCGCAGCGGCCGGCGATGTACCCGGGCACCGGACCGGTGCCGGGGTCGAAGGGCTCGGCGTGGTCGTCGTCGCACTCCAGCACGGCCGTGATCGGGTGCCAGTCGTGTTCGTTGCTGGCGTCGAGCAGGAGCCAGCCGACGTCGACCTGGTCGGCGCGTAGCTCCAGCGCCGCCGTGTAGTGGCCGGCGCCGGCGCGGCACCGCTTAAGCAGCTGCACCGCGGCGCCGACGGTGCCCGACGGCATCTCGGCGAGGAGCGCGATCAGGTGCCGCTCGGTGGCGTCGAGCTGGATGCCGCCGAGCGGGGCGAGCAGCGCGTCGTGGCTGACCTGGCGCTGCTTGCGGCCGGCGGTGAAATAGTCGGGGAAGTCAGGTACCTTGTCGTGCATCGGAGCTATCCCTCCGGTCAAGGCCTCGCGGGCGTGACAGCGCTCGGCGAGGCCTGCGTGTTTGGGTCTGCGGACCGCTCAGGCGCCAAGGCGGTCGAGGTATGCCTGCAGGTCGCCGACGTCGCTCATGAGCTCGCGGCCTGGGCGTTCTCGGTCTCCGCCTCGTGTTGCGCGTTCTCGGTCTCCGCCGTGTGTCGCTTGAGCCTGCGGCCGTATGCCTCGAGCGACTCGGTGTCGACGAGGCGACGCCGGCCGTGGTGGACGGACTCCAGTTCGCCAGCGTCGAGCAGGCGGTAGATCTCGCGCGGGACGAGGCGGCCAAGGTAGATGCCGGCGTCCTTCACCGACACGTACATCGGCTTGAGCGGCTCGACCTTTGTCTCACGAACGGGACTGTCGAGGACTGGAGTCTCACGCATGGGACGACTATGACACAGTCCCGTGCATGAGACGACTCATACTTTCGGTTAGTGTCGCTCATTGCAGGAGTCACCTAGATTTGTGTCTATGCACACGCTGTCACGCGCAGTCAAACCAGTTGGTGCGCATGGGCCGCCGTCGCGCGTGTGGGATTCATCCTGTGCGCAGGACGGCAGTCCTGAAAACAGGACCTACTGTGACGCCATGCCGTCCACTTCCCCGGACGTTCGCCGGGCTGCCTTCTCGCGGTTCGTGCGGCGCCTTGTCGACGGCGCGCGGCAGAACCGGGGCTGGTCGGTCACGGACATCGCCGAGGAGACGAAGAAGCGGGCGGCCGGCGGAGAGGGCCGGGTCGCCGTGAGCCGATCGACCCTCTTTCGCTGGCTCGATGGCGACTGGAAAGAGTCTCCGTCTGCGGATGCCGTCGAGGCGTTCTGCGACGTCCTCGACGTGCCCGTGCTCGCAGCTTTTGCCATCCTTTGGCCCGGCAAGACGGGCCGCGCCCAGGTGCCGGAGCCCGTACAGCCGGATCCCGACTTCGAGGTGATACTGCGCAATCTTCAGGATCCGAACGTGTCTGAGCAGGAGAAATACCTGATCAGGGAAACGATTCGGAACCTGGCGTCGCGGTCCGCCGGCCGCAGGTCCACCGGGAGCTGACCGAATCGCCAGATGCACTCAGCGTGATCTAGCCGATCGGTTGAGTGATTGACTGCATCTGACTGGACTACCGTGGCGCGACGACTCCCAATGTCGGGGCAGGACAAGGGATTCGTGCATGTCGCTACGCCCGATTTCCATGTGTGAAAGGGAAACCGCACATGTCGAAGGCGAAAAACCGCCTGCCCGCAACCGAACCGATCCGCGCAAGTCGCACAAGCCTCGTATTCACAACCCTCGCCGCAACCGTCGCGGCCCTGAGCTGGCCACTCATCATCAGCCTCGCCGTCAGCACACACACCGAAGCTGATGACACCCTCGTCCTCACGCTGGCCGCATTCGCCACCACGCTCTCGCTGGGCACCCTGGCCTTCGCGATCCGGTACCTGATGCGCGATGCCCGCCGGCACGACCTCGAGAACCTCCATCAGCAGCGCAAGCACGAAGCTGAGACGCTCTACGCCGAACTCCAGCGCCTCGGCGACGCAATCGCCGCACGGGCAAACGACACGACCACCGAGCTCGACGCCCGCCTGGTCGCCATCATCGCCCAGAACGCCGCCGCGCACGCCCAGCTCGCCGCCATGGCCGAGCAGATCTCCGCCAAGCTCGACGTCATGTACTGGGGGACCTACACCCACGCAGCACACGACCTCGGCTACGCGGTCGCCGGCGAGGGCAAGGTGATCGACTTCCGCGGTCGCCGCGGCGAGCAGGCCACCATGCGCCTGCGCGGCGGCGACGGCGCCTGATGGCCAGCCGTGGCCGGAACCCCAAGGGGCGCTACAAGATCTCCGAGGGCAAGGACGGCAAGTGGCACGCATGGCCGCGGGTCGGCACGAAGCCTGACGGGTCACCAAAACGCGTTCACATCCAGCGCGACACCGCCGAGGAAGTCGCGGTCGCCATGGACGAGGTGCTTGCCCGCGCGAAGGCGGCCGGCGGCGCCCCGCTGAAGAAGATCGAGACGGTCTCCCAGTGGCTCGACCACTACCTCGAATACATCGTGCGCCCCAGGCGGCCGCAGAGCACCTGGAAGGCGTATCGGTCGCTGCTCAACAACTGGGCGAAGCCGTACATCGGCAAGCGCCGCCTGGCCGGCACCCGCAATGTGCTGGAGCCGGAACATCTCGACGAGCTGTACAACGCCATGCGCAAGCGCGGAGGGCGCACGGGCAACGGGATGAAGCCGGCGAGCATCGTGAAGCTGCACAACGTCCTCAGCAAGGCCCTCGACGTCGCCATGCGGTACGGCCGGGCGACCCGCAACGTCTGCGACCTGGTCGAGAAGCCCACCGCGCGGAAGACCAAGCCGCAGGGGTACTCGCTCGAGCACGGCCAGGCGCTGCTGCGCGAAGCGTCGAAGGACCGGCTGAAGGCGCTGTGGTACTTGCGGCTGCTGCTGGGGCCACGGCAGGGCGAGGCACTCGGCGTGCGCTGGACGCACATGGACCTCGTGGCCATGGACGCCGACGGCAATCCGAAGCCCCGCATCGACCTCCAGAAGCAGTGGGGACGTGGGACCTGGCAGCACGGGTGCGACGACCCAGTTGCGTGCGCGGCGCCGCGCTGCCGGACGAAGGTGTGCGGTCCGCAGTGGGTCCACGGATGCGACGACGTCACCGTGTGCAAGATCAATCCGCGGTGGTGCCCGCGCCGGCGGCAGCGGGCGACTTGCCGCATGCACAAACGGCCGTGCCCGCAGCCGTGCCCGCCGGGGTGCGTCAAGCACGCGATGCACTGTCCGAAGCGGCGTGATGGAGGGTTGCTCGAGTCCGATCTGAAGACGGAGGGCTCAGCCCGACCGCTGGCGCTGCCACCCGTCCTCGCCGACGCGCTGGTGGAATGGCGTGCTGTTCAGCAGCGCGAGTTCGAGGACCTCAGCCTGGAGTGGTCGCCCGAGGCCCATGCGTTCACCCGCCCCGACGGCAGGCCGATTGACCCCAGGCGAGATCACGACGAGTGGAAGGATCTTGGTCGGCGCGCCGGCCTGCCGCTGAAGCACCTCCACATCGCGCGCCACACCGCGGCGACGCTGCTGATCGCCATGGGGGCGGACATCTCGGTGGTGCAGGACCTCCTGGGGCACGCCGACATCCGGACCACGCGTGGCTACGTCGGGCCGGCCGAGGACCTCCAACGGGAGGCGGTCAAGAAGTTGGCCGAGGCGATGTTCACCAACGAGGCGTTCCTGATGCTGGCACGGCAGGCCGCGACACCGAGGGCCGGATGATCTTGCCGCGACGCTAATGTCACAGTTCGCAATCACGAAGGCGGCCCGGGAGTGATCTCCCGGGCCGCTTTCTCGCCCTGGTCAGGGCCTTGGAGCCGCCTGACGGAATCGAACCGTCGACCTATTCATTACGAGTGAATCGCTCTGCCGACTGAGCTAAGGCGGCAACGGTGAACCAGTGTACGGCACGATCCCGGGGGGTGCGCGAGGGGATTCCCCGTCGCGTCGCACACGGGTAACGTCCGGCCCGTGATGCCCGACGATATGCCGCCCGCCCCAGGTGAGCTCACCGCCGAACCCGGCGAACCGCTGCTGCCGTTGCCGCAGGAGGACGAGGGCACGCCCATGGCGGCCGACGGGCGGCCGACCGCGCTCGACCCGGACCAGATGGGGTTCACGCCGCGCCGCGCGGTGCCGTGGCTGAGCCCGGTGCTGCTGAGCGGGACCGCCGTGCGGGTACTGCTGGCCGACCTGTTCGGCGCGTACCTCGACAAGCGTGAGCTGCAGGACGCCCTTCCCGCCCGGATCCTGCGCGAGAGCGCCGGCTACGCCGGTGAGGTGAACGACGCCGACTGGCCCGACGACGGCGAGCTCTGGGTCGACTACGCCGCCGACACCGGCGACGGGTTCAACGCCACCTACTCCGTCGCGTACCTGCTCGCACAGCCCTCACTGACCGTCGACGGCCACGAGCTGCCGCGGGGCGAGGTGCTCATACTTGGCGGGGACCAGGTCTATCCGACGGCGAGCGGGCAGCAGTACGAGGACCGCTTCAAGGGGCCGTTCCGCGCCGCGATGCCGGAGCCACCGCTCAAGGGGCCGCAGCCGAGGCTGTATGCGGTGCCGGGCAACCACGACTGGTACGACGGCCTGACGGCATTCCTGCGGCTGTTCGTCCGCGGCGACGAGGGCACGGTCGGGGGCTGGCGGACCCGCCAGTCGCGCTCGTACTTCGCGATCGAGCTGCCCAACCGGTGGTGGCTGCTCGGGCTGGACGTGCAGGGTGGCGCCTACATCGACGATCCGCAGCTGCGGTACTTCCGATCCGTCGCTGCCAGGATGGGTCCGGACGACCGGGTCATCATCTGCCCGCCGGCGCCGAGCTGGGTGGAGTCGACCGACGACCACAAGGCGTACGACAGCCTCGACTACTTCATCCGCACGATCATCGCGCCCACCGGCGCCGACGTGCGGCTGATGATCTCGGGTGACCTGCATCACTATGCGCGGTACTCCCGTCCGGAGCGCGAGCTCATCACCAGCGGCGGTGGCGGCGCCTACCTCTACCCGACCCACGAGCTGCCGGAGCAGATCTCGGTGCCCCCGGTGCGCTCGCTGGTACGCAACGCCTCGCCCTCGCGCACGTACGACCTGCGCCGCACCTTCCCAACCAAGCCCCAGTCGCGCGGCCTGTCCCTGGGCGTGTTCTGGCGCCTGCCGTGGCGCAACCCGATGTTCCTGGGCCTGCTCGGCCTGCTGCAGACGCTGACCATGCTCGCGTTCGTCAACGCCGCCGACCGGGTCGTCTCCGGCGTCGAGCAGCGCCTGGTGACCGTGCCGGCCGTGCTGATGGTCGTCCTGGACGTGCTCGGCACCTGCCTGCTGGCCATGCCCCACACCGCCGGCCAGCGAAGGCCGCGCCACTGGCTGCTGGGCCTGTCGCACGGCATCGGGTTCGTCGGCCTGGCCGCGCTCGGCACGTGGGCCTGGCTGAGCCTGCCGTTCGTCGGACTGGCCTGGCCGCTGCCTCTCCTCCTTGCCATCATCCTGTACCTCCCGTTGTCCGCGATCGCCGCCGGCGAGCTCTTCGCCGCCTACCTTGTCGTCGCGTCCAGGTTCGACGTGAACGTGAACGAGCTGTTCGCGGCGCAGGGCATCACCGGCTACAAAGGCTTCCTGCGGCTGCACTTCACCGCCGACGGCGGCCTGACCATCTACCCGATCGGTGTGCGCCACACGGCCCGCCGCTGGCACGCCCGCCCGTCGGCCGCCCCCGACACCCCGTGGTTCGAGCCGGCCCGCGCGATGGAGCTCCATCTCATCGACGACCCGATCCAGATCCGCTGAAGCCGCCGGCGGTCGAAGGCACCCGCGCGGCATCCCAGCCCGGCGCGGCACCGCGAATCGCCCGGCGGTCGAAAGCACTCGCGCAGCACCACACTTGACGCGGATGCGCCGGATCGACCGGGCCCGAAGCACCCGCCCAGCGTCACAGCTTGACGCGGATGCGCCCGAAGCGGCCGGCGGTCGAAAGCACTCGCACGGCACCACAGCCTGGCGCAGGCGCGCCGGATCGGCCGGGCCCGAGCCACCCGCCCGGCCTCACAGGTCGACGCGAATGCGCCGAAGCGGCCGGCGGTCGAAAGCACTCGCACGGCACCAGAGCCTGGCGCAGGCGCGCCGGATCGGCCGAGCCCGAGCCACCCGCCCGGCCTCACAGGTCGACGCGAATGCGCCGGATCGGCCGGCCCGAAGCACCCGCGCGGCGTCACAGGTTGACGCGGGTGACTCCGGAGATGACGGCCGGCCCGCTCGGCACTCTCGGCGGCTGGTACTCGAGCTCGGCCAGCCGCCCCGTCCACCGGCCCCGCAGCTCCTCGGCGGCGTCGAGCGCGTCAGCGGCCGTCTGCAGCACCCGCCGCGCGATACGGCCCGCCGCCGCGGCGATCTCGGTCCCGTCGCCGCTCGGCTCTCCCCGCGCGGTCAGCACTGTGACCGCCTCGGCCGAGGTGGCGACCCGCGCGATGGCCTCGGCGAGCTCGTATCGGAATCCGGCCGCCCAGGCCGCGAGCGCGTCGAGGTAGGCGGCGGTGGCGACGAGCCGCCCGGTGATCGTGGCGGGCTCGCCCTCCTCGCCGATGTGCGCGGCCAGGGCGTCCCACACGATCCCGAACGCCTCGGCGCTCCCGCCCTCCCAGGCGCTCCGCCCGATGTCGGCCTCCAACCGCCCCGGCAGCTCCCCGAACCGCCCGGCCACCCCGCGCAGCTCCAGCGCCGCAGCGCGCAGCCCATCGACGTCGAGCCGCAGCGCGTGCTCCAGCACCTCGTCCGGCAGCGCCCCGACGCGCCGCAGCAGCTCCCGGAGCGACCCGTCCGCAGGCAGACCCCCGCCGGCCAACGCGTCACCGACCCGCCGAAACAGCTCGTCCCCGACGTCGGCCAGCCGATCGAGCACATCGGTCATGCCCGCTCCTCGCTACGCCCGCCCCGGACACGACGCAGGGGCCGCGTTACCTGATGGCCGGCGCCAACGCCCAGTCCGGCTCGATGGGGCTTCGCAAAGATCGAGCCAGACAAGGCGCCGCTTCGCTCTGGATCGGTCATGGCGTCACCCGCGAGTCTTCGTCGGTGCCGCGATACCCGGCCGCGACCTGGCGCAGCGCGTGCGCCGTCTCGGCAAGCCGCGCCCCGTGCGCCGCGGCCTCGGCGCCCCGGGCGGTCAACGCGGTCGCAAGCAGCCGGTGCAGGTCGCGACCGGCCCGCGCCAGCCCCCCGGCCGCGTCGGCGCCGAGCGCGCGAGCCCCGGGATCCACGAGGCTGAGCGTCGTGCTCGCGCCGGCGAGCTCATCCCCGGCCGAATCCAGCCGGTGCGCAAGGTCATCCAGCCGCATTTACGCCCCGCCGCCTCGACCCGGACTCCGCCACGCCAACCCCAGCCCGCCACACGCCACACCGAACCCACGCTCGCGCTCGATCCGCCTCGACCCGGGCCCCACCACGCCGACCCCGGCCCGCCACACGCCGAGCCCACGCCCGCGCCGGAAACCACCTCGACCCGAACCCCGCCACGCCAACCCCAGCCCGCCACACGCCGAGCCCACGCCCGCGCCGAAAGCCGCCTCGACCCGAACCCCGCCACACCGACCGCAGCCCGCCATACACCACACCGAACCCACCCCCACGCCGGAGCCGAGGCGAAGGCCCAAGCCACAGCCAAGACCGACGCCGGGGCGAGAACCGAAAGCGGCGCAACTGCCGGAGGCAGGGCGACGACCGGAGTCAGGGTGAGCGGCCCATGCCGGGCCGAGCCGACCGGCCGGATCGCGCAGTGGCACCTCACACCCCCGTCGTGGCGCGCTGAGCCGTGTGTCGAGAACGGCCGCGCGGATCGTCATTGCAGCGAGCGATAGTCGCCGAACGTCTCGGCGTGCAGCTTCTTGCGGGCCCAGGCCGCGGCTTCCGCGGCGGCGGTGACCGCCTCGCGGACGGAGCGCGACAAGGCCTCGCCCGTCCGGTTGTGCAGCGGGCCGTCGATCCGAACGTCGCGGATCGTGCCATCGGCGGTGACCAGCACCTCGACCAGCCCGTCGGCCGAGTGGACGGTCACCTCGACGGTCTTCACCGCTTTGTCGAACTCGGCGTGCAGGGTCTCGATCCGGCGGTAGCGCTCGACCGCCTCCTCGATCCACGCCTCGTCGATCTCACGCCCCATGCAACCTCCCTGGGTGACCGTACGGCACCCGCCGGTCACGGCGGAAGACCGAATCAGCCCCTGTGGATAACTACCCGCGCCACAGGGCCAGCATCATGGCCTCGATGGCGATGCGGGGCTTGACGTTGGCCTCGATGGCCACCCGGCACTCCAGGACGGACTCCAGCCGGCGCAGGGTGCTCTCCGGAGCCCACTTCCCGGCGGCGGTGCCGGCGAGCTCGTCGACGTCGCCGTGGATCGGGCCGACGCCGGCGTCGAACGAGTGGACCAGCACGTCGCGGTAGAAGCCGGCCAGGTCGACCAGGGCGCGGTCGAGCGAGTCGCGCTGGGCGCGGGTCGCGCGGGACTTCTGCCGGCGCTCGAGGTCCTTGAGCTGGCCGGCCGAGCCGCGGACGGCGCCGGCCGCGCCCTTGCCGGTGCCACCGGCGCCGAGGGCGGTCTCCAGGGCGGAGCGCTCCTTGGCATCGATCTCGGCGACGGAGGCGGCCGCCTCGGCCTCGGCGGCCTCGATGAGCGCGCTCGCGGCGTCGAAGGCGGCGCCGATGCCGGTCAGGCGGCGTGGTACGGCCAGCACGGCGTCGCGCCGGGTCCGCGCCTGCGGATCGCGGGCCAGCCGGCCGGCGCGCCCGACGTGGCCCTGCGAGGCGGCGGCGGCCCAGGCGGCGGTCGCCTCGTCGATGCCGTCGCGGCGGTGCAATACGGCGGCGATGGCGTCGGCCGGTGGCTGGCGCAATGGCACCACCCGGCACCGGGAGCGAATCGTCACCGAGATGTCGTCGGGGTGGGTGCTCGGCGTGCACAGCAGGAACACCGTGCGTGGCGGGGGCTCCTCGACGGCCTTGAGCAGCGCGTTACCGGCCGCCTCGGTGAGCCGGTCGGCGTCCTCGACCAGCAGCACCTGCCAGCGGCCCTGGGTCGGCGAGCTGGCCGCGCGCAGCACGAGCGCGCGCATCTCGCCGACGGCGATGGACAGCCCTTCCGGCACCACGAACCGTACGTCGGCGTGGGTGCCGGCGAGCGCCGTGTGGCAGGCCTGGCAATTGCCACAGCCGCCGTCCGGGCACTGCAGCGCCGCCGCGAACGTGCGAGCGGCGACCGAGCGGCCGGACCCCGGTGGCCCGGTGAACAGCCACGCGTGGGTCATCGCCTGCTGCGCCGACGCGTCGGGCACCTCGCCGCGCACGATCGCGTCGGCGGCCTCCACGGCGCGCGACAGCGTGGCGACGGCGTCGGGCTGCCCGATCAGCTCGTCGAAGATCGGCGGGGTCACACCCGCGAGCCCTTGCCGGAGGACCCGGACATGTCAGGTAAGTCGGTCTGCCCGGACCGGTCGGACTGATCAGTCCGACCGGATTGATCGGATCGGTCGGTCTCGCCGGATGCCTTGCCGATCGGGACGTCGTCGCCGGTGAGGGCGGTGGCGACCTCGGCGGCGTCGTGCAGTGCCGAATCGATCGACGACTCGTCCTCCGGGATCAGGTGGCGCACCCGCTGCAGGATGCCGGCCGCCAGCGCGTCGATCGAGTTGGTGGCGTCGAGCACGAGGTAGCGGCTCGGATCCGCCGACGCCAGGTCGAGGAACGCATACCGCACCCGCTCGTGGAACGCGAGCGACTCGCCCTCCAGGCGGTCCGTGTTGCCGCGCTTGCCCGCCCGGGAGAGGCCGGCCACCGGGTCCAGGTCGAGCAGCACGACCAGGTCGGGCTTCAGGCCGCCGGTCGCCCACTTCGACAGCCAGGAGACCTCGTCGACCGGCAGCGTGCGGCCCGCACCCTGGTAGGCGAGTGACGAGTCGACATACCGATCGCTGATGACCACCGCGCCGCGAGCCAGCGCCGGCCGCACGACGGAGGCGACGTGGTGCGCCCGGTCGGCCGCGTAGAGCAACGCCTCGGCCCGCGGCGTCACCACGTCGCCGCCGTCGTCCGGGTGGTCCAGCACCAGGCTGCGGATGCTCGAGCCGATCGGGGTGGCGCCGGGCTCGTGCGTGACCACGACGTCGCGGCCGATCCGGCGCAGGACCTCGGCCAGCTGGGCGACCTGGGTCGACTTGCCGGCCCCCTCGCCGCCCTCGAAGACGATGAAGAGGCCCTGCTTCGCCTTCGGCTCGGCGGGGCTGAGCGGGCGGCCCCGGACCGAGCCGATGAGGTCGGCGAGGATGGGCACGCCCTTCTTGTCGTCCATCTGGCGCAGCGCGAAGCTGCCAGCGAGGAGCCCCAGGATGCCGGCGATCGCGAGCAGCGGCCGGGTGCTGGAGACCTCGAAGTCGTAGAAGCCCAGGTCGATCTTGCGGGTGCCGCCGGCGCCGACGATGACGCTGGACAGCGAGATGGTCAGCATGAGCACCACGCGGGTGCCCATCTGGACGAAGGCGAAGGCGCGGCCACGCATGTCGTCGGCGACCTCGCCGCCGAGCAGCGTGGTGCCGGACAGGAACGCCATGCCGGCGCCGACGCCGACCAGCATCCCGCCGGCCACGGCGATCACGAGGTGGGTGGCCAGGGCCAGGATGAGCACGGAGCCGGCGGCCAGGATGATCGACAGCCCGAACCAGCGGCGCCGCGACAGCGCGCCGATCAGGCGCGGACCGGCCGCGATGCCGATGCCGAGGCCGAGGAACAGCACGGCGAAGAGCAGGAAGAACGCGGCGTTGCCGGCGCTGAGCGACACCGCGTAGAAGCTCGCGGTGCCGACGACCACGCCGCCGCCGGCGAAGGCACCGAAGATGCCCAGCACCAGGCCGCGGACCAGCGGGGTCTTGCTGACGAACGCCCAGCCCTGGGTGAACTCGCGGATCATGCCGGGCTTGCGCTCGACGCCGGCGGAGCGCCGGCCGCTGATCTCCCGGATGCCGAAGAACACGGTGAGCGCGGTGGCCAGGAACGTCAGCGCGTTGAACCACAGTGCCACGGTGCTCGGCGCGGCCCACGCCGGCTCGTCGTGGCCGAACACCACCAGCACCAGCCACTGCAGGCCGATGAGCACCAGCGCGGCGGCGACCGGGGTGATGCCATACGTCGTGGCCAGCGTGAGCTGGTTGGCCGACTCCAGCCGGGCGCGGGGCAGCAGGTTGGGCACCGCCGCCTCCTTCGCCGGCCCCCAGATCATCGCGACGGTCTCGATGACGAACGTGGCGGCCGCGGTCCAGGCCACGACCAGCGCCCCGTCGCTGATGATCAGCGCGGCGGCCGGGATGGAGGCGAAGAATATGAAGCGCAGCAGATCGCAGACGACCATCGTGTAGCGCCGGTCGAACCGGTCCGCGAAGACGCCGGCCACCGGGCCGAGGATCAGCGCGGGCAGCAGGCGCACGGCGATGACCGTGCCGAACGCCACGCCCTTCGCCGCGTCGTTGGACACCTGCGAGGCGGCGAACGTCGAGGCGGCGAGCAGGCCGAGCCAGTCGCCGAGGGACGACAGACCCAGCACCACCCAGAGCCGGCGGAAGGCCTGGATGCGCAGTACGGCCTGAAGCCCTCCAAAACCGGAGAGATCGCTGCTGGCGATGGCGGTACCCCCTATTCTCCGGTCTCACGCTACAGGTCACCTCTGACACTTCCGGAGCACCGCCGATTACGCGAGGTTCTTTCATATTCTCGGCCATCTCGGTACGGTGAGGCGTGCCCAGCTCTCGTGCCGCTCAGCGGGCCCGCTACGACCGGGCCACCACCGATCTCGATCCGCCGTTCGCGATCGTGGACCTCGATGCCTTCGACGCCAACGGCGCGGCCCTCGTCGATCGGGCGGCCGGCAAGCCGCTGCGCGTGCCGAGCAAGTCGGTGCGGGTTCGCGCGCTCATCGACCGGACCCTGGCGAGCCCCGGCTGGCGCGGCATCATGGCGTTCACCCTTCCGGAGGCGATCTGGCTGGCCGGGCACGGCACCGCCGACGACATCCTGGTCGCCTACCCCACCGCCGACCGGGCCGCGCTGCGCCAGCTCGCCACCGACGAGAAGCTGGCCCGCACGATCACCGTCATGGTCGACGGCACCGACCAGCTCGACCTCGTCGACGCCCTGGTGCCGGCCGCGCAACGCGCCGCGCCGGTGCGCGTCTGCATCGACCTCGACGCGTCCTGGCGCCCGGCGCCCGGCGTCCACATCGGCGTGCGGCGTTCGCCCGTGCACAGCCCCGGCCAGGCCGGCGCGCTCGCCGCCGCCATCGCCAACCGGCCCGGCTTCTTGCTGGTCGGCCTGATGTCGTACGAGGCGCAGATCGCCGGCCTCGGCGACGCCCCGCCCGGGCGGCCGGTGCGCGGCGCGCTCATCCGCGCGATCCAGGCGCGCTCGATGCGGGAGCTGCTGGCCCGCCGGGCCGCGGTCGTCGCCGAGGTGCGCCGCCACGCCGATCTCGAGTTCGTCAACGGCGGCGGCACCGGCAGCGTCGCCGCGACCGCCGCCGACCCGGCCGTGACCGAGGTCGCCGCCGGCTCCGGGCTCCTCGGACCGTGGCTCTTCGACGGGTACCGCAAGTGGCGCCCCGAGCCCGCCGCGTTCTTCGCCCTCGCCGTGGTGCGCCGGCCCGACGCCGCCACCGCGACCGCCCTCGGCGGCGGCTGGATCGCCTCCGGCGAGACCTCGCCGACCCGCCAGCCCCTGCCCTGGCTGCCGGAGGGCCTGCGGCTCATCGGGACCGAGGGCGCCGGCGAGGTCCAGACGCCGCTCGTCGGCCCGGGCGCCGCCGGCCTGCGGGTGGGCGACCGGGTGTACTTCCGCCACTCCAAGGCCGGCGAGCTGTGTGAGCACGTCAACGAGGTGCACCTCGTGCGGGGGGAGAAGATCGTGGACGTGGTGCCGACCTATCGGGGTGAGGGCAGAGTGTTCCTGTGACGCGCTGGCGGCAGGCGATGGAGGCGGCGCTCTACGGCCCCGAGGGCTTCTTCGTCCGCTCCCGCCCCGCGGACCATTTCCGCACGAGCGCCCACGCGTCGCCCCTGTTCGCCGGCGCGATCGCCACCCTGCTGCGCCGGCTCGACGGCGCCCTGAACAACCCGGCGCGCCTCGACCTGGTCGACGTCGGCGCCGGCCGGGGCGAGCTGCTCACCGGCGTGCTGGCCGCGCTGCCGGCCCAGGTGCGCGAGCGGGTCCGCGCCGTCGGGGTCGAGAAGGCGCCCCGGCCGGATGAACTGCCCTCCACGATCGGGTGGACTTCGGCCCTGCCCTCCGGCGTCGCCGGGCTCCTGGTCGCCACCGAGTGGCTGGACAACATCCCGGTCGACATCGTCGAGCTCGACGCGCATTTTCGGCCGCGGTACGTCGAGATCTCCGCCGACGGCACGGAGGCGCTCGGCGACGAGCCGCTGCGTGACGCGGACGCGGCCTGGCTGGAGCGCTGGTGGCCGCTCGACAACGCTCCGCCGGGCGCCCGGGCGGAGATCGGCGCGCCCCGCGACGAGGCCTGGGCGGACGCGGCCGCCGCGGTCGAGCGCGGCCTGGCCCTCGCCGTCGACTACGGCCACTTCGCGGGCGCCCGCCCGCGCTTCGGCACGCTGACCGGCTTCCGCGCCGGCCGCGAGGTGCCACCCGTGCCCGACGGCTCCTGCGACCTCACCGTATCGGTGGCCCTGGACTCGCTCGGCTCCCCCACGCTGCCCCAGCGCGACGCCCTCCGGCTGCTCGGCGTCGACGGCACCCGCCCGCCGCTGAGCCTCGCCTCCTCCGACCCGGCCGGCTACGTGCGCGCGCTGTCGCGCTCCTCGGCAGCGGCGGAGCTCACCGACCCGGAGGGCCTGGGCGGCCACCACTGGGTCATGCACTGGGTATGACCGATGGTCATACCAGGGGTACCATATCGGCTATGACGACGAAGGTGACCCTCTCGTTCTCCGACCAGACCATCGCCGACGCGCGCCGCTGGGCCGAGCGCGACGGCGTGTCGCTGAGCGCGTGGATCGACCGCGCCGCCCAGGAACGCGCCCTGCGCGAGATCTTCTCCGCCCACGCCGAGGCGGTGCGCCGCGCGAAGATCGACATCGACGCCGCCGCACTCGCCGACGAAGAGGAGATCGCGCTCGTGAACGCCGAGCTATACCGTGGACGGCGTGCGTCGCGGTGAAGTGTGGCTCATCAAGGGTGCCCGTGAGCGGCTCGGCCTGATCATCAGCTCGGACGTGTTCAACAGCACCGACGTTCCCGTAGTCATTGTCGCCGAGGTCACCGATGCCGAGGAGCTGCGCGACTCGCCGCTCGCGGTCGAGCTCGACGACCTCGTGGTGATGCCCGACCGGCTCTCCTCGCCGCTGAAGCGCTGGTTCACGGAGCGCGTGGCGGTGGCGGACACCAGCACCATGCACAGCGTGTCGCGCGCGCTGCGCATCCTGCAGGACATCTAGGCCGGCGTTCTAGGCTTAGCGCATGACCTCCGAGCTGACGGTCGGCACCGGTGCGGGCCTCGACACCGCCGACATGGTGCTCAACATCGGGCCCCAGCACCCGTCCACGCACGGCGTGCTGCGCCTGCGACTGGTGCTGGACGGCGAGCGCGTGGTCAGCGCCGAGCCGATCATCGGCTACATGCACCGGGGCGCGGAGAAGCTCTTCGAGGTCCGCGACTACCGGCAGATCATCATGCTCGCCAACCGCCACGACTGGCTCTCGGCGTTCTGCAACGAGCTGGGGGTCGTGCTCGCGGTCGAGCGCCTGATGGGCATCGAGGTCCCCGAGCGCGCCGTGTGGCTGCGCACCGCGCTTGCCGAGCTCAACCGGGTGCTCAACCACCTGATGTTCCTCGGCTCGTATCCGCTGGAGATCGGCGCGATCACGCCGATGTTCTACGCCTTCCGCGAGCGCGAGACCATCCAGGCGGTGCTCGAGGAGGCCTCGGGCGGGCGCATGCACTACATGTACAACCGCGTGGGCGGGCTCAAGGAGGAGGTCCCGGCCGGCTGGACCGGGCGGGCGCGGGCCGCGATCGACCAGGTCCGCCGGCGGATGCCGGACCTCGACGACCTGATCCGGCGCAACGAGATCTTCCTGGCCCGCACGGTCGGGGTCGGGGTGCTCACCGCGGCCGAGGCCGCCGCCTACGGCGCGTCGGGCCCGGTCGCCCGCGCCTCCGGGCTGGACATCGACCTGCGCCGGGACGAGCCGTACCTGGCCTACGGCGAGCTTTCGGTGCCGGTGGTGACGCGCACCGAGGGCGACTGCCATGCGCGCTTCGAGGTGATGCTCGACCAGGTGTACGTCTCCCTCGACCTCGCCCAGGAGTGCCTGGACCGGGTCGACCGGCTTACCGGGCCGGTCAACGTCCGGCTGCCGAAGGTGGTCAAGGCGCCGGAGGGCCACACGTACGCCTGGACCGAGAACCCGCTCGGCGTGAACGGCTACTACCTGGTCTCCCGCGGCGAGAAGACGCCGTGGCGGCTCAAGCTGCGAACCGCGTCCTATGCCAACGTCCAGGCGCTGTCGACGCTGCTGCCGGGCACGCTCGTGCCGGACCTGATCGCGATCCTGGGCTCGATGTTCTTCGTCGTTGGCGACATCGACAAATAAGCATCGGTTAGGAGTCGTCGACAACCGGCGGGCCCGCTTACTGCCAGCGGTCGTCGTTGCCCTCGAAGTCGACGATCTGCCGGGCGGCCCGGCCGCGGTGCTCGTCGCGGACGCCGTTCCAGCCGTACTCGTCGTCGTCCGCCCGCGCGCGCCGCGAGACGCGCTCCTCGTCGCGACCGGCTTCGGAGGGACCGCCCACGCCCGAGGTCCAGCGCGACGCGGGCTCGGCGGGCGAGGCGGACAGCGCCGCCGGCGAGCTGCCCAGGGCGGGGC
Source organism: Dactylosporangium sp. NPDC000555 (assembly GCF_040300025.1). Classification (NCBI taxonomy): domain Bacteria; kingdom Bacillati; phylum Actinomycetota; class Actinomycetes; order Micromonosporales; family Micromonosporaceae; genus Dactylosporangium; species Dactylosporangium sp. NPDC000555. The sequence continues at coordinate 183,383 of NZ_JBEPDB010000003.1, forward strand.
GGTCGCGGCGCGCCTCCGACCAGCGCGTCGTGCCGCTCTCGTCGCGGCGGCCCTCCTCGTAGGTGCTGTCCGACCAGCGCGCCTCGGCACGCCGGCGGCCGTCGCGCTCCGGCTCGTGCGTGGCCCAGTCGCGCTCGCGCTCCCGGCGGGCCTCGGAGCGGCGCGGGCTCTCGGTGCCGGAGTCGTAGCGGGCGTCGTACCGCGAGTCGTGCCCGTCGTCGTCGCGGTCGTCCTCGATCGCGGCCCGGTGCCCGCCGGTGCTCCGCTCCTCCGGGTAGTACTCCTCGTGCCGCACGCTTGCCCAGCGGTCCTCGATGCGCACGTGGGTGCCGGTCTCGTCGGCGTGGACGGCGGCCCGCCGCTCCCCCATGCGCAGCTCGCGGCCGCCACGCTCGTCGCTGTGCACGGACGCCCAGCGGTCGGTCGTGCGCACGCCGGTGACGCTGCCCTCGTCGTCCGAGTCCGGCGCCCGGCGCCGCCCGCCGCCGCGCCGCTCGACCTCGCCGCTGGGCTGGGTCTGCGGCCAGTCACCGCTGTCGGCCCGGGCCATGCGCTCGTGGCGCTCGTGCACCTGATGCCCGGTCCACGATGGCTCGCGAGACTCCTCGGGCCAGGGCTGTTCGCGCGAGTCCTCGCGACCGCGCTCGTCACGACCGCGCTCGTCGCGGCGGGGGTCGCGCTCGATCCGCTCGCCGCGCTCGGAGCGCTCGGACCGGCCGGCCCGCTCCGGGCGGTCGAAGCCCCGGTCGGGGTGCGGCCGCGGCTCCTCCCGGTGCTCCAGGCGGGGGTCGGCCCGCTGGTCGGGCCGGTCCTGACGTGGGTCGGGGCGGCCCGAGGGGCGCTCGGACACCCGCTCGGAGCGGTCCGGGCGGCGCTGCTGCGGAATCTCCGCCCGCGGCGCGGGCGGGCCACCGTAGACGGTGCCGGAGCGGGAGTCGGCGGGGTCGACCACCATCGTCTTCGTGGTGACCTGCACGGTCTCGGTGCGCCGCAGAACGCCCTGTGGCACCGACGCCGAGCCGACGGGGTGGGGCGGGTGCGGCGCCTGTGCCGCGGCGCGATCGAGCTGCCCGCGCATCATGTCGACCTGGTTGCGCAGCGCGTCCACGGTCTCGTGCAGCACGCCGATGCGCTCCATGAGCTGGCCGTGGGTGGCGCGGGCCGCGTGCGTGATGTCGCCGCGGATGTCCTCGCGAAGAGTGTCGATCTCCTCGTACACCAGCTCCTCGACCTCGCCGCGCACCGTGTCACCGCCGGGACGCAGCGCGATCGACAGACCGATGAGCACCACGACGAGGACGGCCAGCACGGCCGCGACCTGCAGGACGAACCCGCTGCCCACGAGCAGCAGCAGGGCGGCCAGCGGCGAGAGGCCGACCCCACCCCAGAAGAGCAGCTGGAGCAGCTTGGTGCTCCGCATTCCCCCGGGGGATCCGGTGGACTCGGCGGCCGGCATGAGCAGAGAACTTACCCCCTCTTCAGCACAAACGAAATGTCCCCTCGTACCGCCTTGGCGAAGCGGTACGAGGGGACGAAATACGAGGAGCGGAAGCGGAGGGCTAGCCGAGCGAACCGTCCGACGAGAACACGAGCACGATCGACGCGCTGCCCTTCTTGAGCGCGTCCTTGCTCTGCGGGCCGCCGGCGTCCAGGCTCAGCACCTTGCCGAACTGGATGCCATACGTCTTCTGCAGACCCTGCTGGCAGAACGGCCGCTGCGGGCACTCCGCCGGGCCGCCGAGGATCGTGGCCTGGCCCGAGCACTTCGCGGCGAAGTCGCTGAGCGTCTTCACGCCGTACTTGGTGGCGAAGTCCGCCGTCACCGCGAACGCGTTGCCGTCGGTCGCCGTGGACGCCTTGCCGAACGACAGGCCCTGCTTGCCGCCGAGGTCCTTCAGCGCGGCCACGGTCTTGTCGACGTCGCTCGAGGCGAGCGGCGCCGCGTCCTTGCCGTTGACCGACTGGTTGATGAACTCGGTCAGGGTCGCGGCATACTCCGGCACGACCTGGATGTCGCCCTTGGTGAGCTGGCCGTAGTACACCTCTCGCTTGCCGATCGTCTGCACCGATGCGTCGTAGCCGGCGGCGTCGAGGACGATCTCGTAGAGGGCGCCCAGCGTGGCGCTCTCCGAGAAGTCCGCGGCGCCGATCTTGACCGCGCCGCCCTTGCCCTTCTCGATGCCGGTGGTGAGGTTCTCGGCCTTGGCGAAGTCCTCCGCCGCGACCTTGGAGGTCTTGCGGTCGTCGTCGACCGCCTTGTTGAGCGCGATGAGCTTCTCGGGGGTCAGTGCGTCAGAGACCTTGTCCAGCGCGGCGACGAGGGCCGGATCGGCGACCTTCGTGTTGATCGCCGGGATGACGTTGTCCGCCTGCTGGAGCTTCTTGTCGTCGTCGAGGACGACGAACTTCACCCCGGCGACCGGGGCGCAACCTGCCCCGCTGACGCTGGCCGGCGCCTCGGTGCCCGAGGAGCCCTCCTTGCCGCAGGCGGCGAGGCCCGGTGCGGCAAGACTGAGGACGATCCCGAGCGTGACGCGCATGGCTGTTCGCAAAATGGCCCGCCTTCCGTGTCCCGGCGCGATCACTGTGACCGGCCGCGTGTCCGACGGACGGCGCTTTCGGCAATGAAGCCCGCCCGCTTCAGATAGGCAACTCCGGCGATGGAAATTCGGCAACCGCAGCCAGGCACGTTTTCGTAACGACCGGTCACCGGACCCTCATGGCAGCACTCAAAACCGGCCCGCGGCCCGCCGCAGCACCCGTGGTGTGATCCTGCGCTCTATGAGCGCCATCACCCCGTCGATGAGCAGGGCCAAGCCCGCGACGAGGATCGCTCCGGCGAGAATCTGCCCGCCGTGGCCGGGCCCTAACCCGAAGCCGACCGCGATAATCATCCCGAGGCCGCCGCCGTTGACCGCGGTGGCCAGGGTCGCGGTGGCCACCACGGTGGTGGTCGCGATCCGCAGGCCGGTGGCCAGAAACGGCACCGCCAGCGGCAGCTCGACCCGTAGCAGCCGCTGCGCGGAGGTCATGCCCATACCGAGGGCCGCGTCACGGACCTCGGGATCGATCTCGCGCATCCCGGTGTACGCGTTGGCCAGCAGCGACGGCACCGCGAACACGGCGAGCGCGATGACGACGGCGGGCATGCCCAGGCCCAGCGGGGTGAGGGTGAGGATCGTCAGCAGCGCCACGACCGGCACGGCCTGGGTAAGGTTGGACAGCAGAACGATGACCCCGGCGGCGGCGCCGCGGCGTCCGAGCGTGATGCCCAGCGGCCAGGCGACCGCGCAGCCGAGCAGGACCGCCGCGACGGAGATCTCGATGTGCTCCTGCAGCCGATCCAGGATCCCGCCGGGATTGGTCCAGTTCAGCGGGTCGTTGAACCACACGATCGCATCGTTGATCACGCTCACGCCGAGACCTCCGCTTCGCTCCGGCAGCGGCGCGAGCCAACACCGCATACCCGGTGAGCGGCCTCTCCGCTTCGCTCCGAACCGCTCACGCCGACACCTCCGCTTCGCTCCGGCAGCGGCGCGAGCCAACACCGCATACTCGGTGAGCGGCCTCTCCGCTTCGCTCCGAACCGCTCACGCCGAAACCTCCGCTTCGCTGCGCTCCGAACCGCTCACGCTGCCCGCCTCCTCGTCCAGGGCGTTACAAAGCGGCTGACCACGATCAGCACCAGGTCGAAGATCAGCGCCAGGGCGACGCACGCGATCGCCGCGGTGACGATCTGGGCCTTGTAGAAGTTGTTGCGGAACCCGGCCAGGATCAGCCCGCCGAGTCCGCCCTGGGATCCCACGATCGCGCCGACAGTGACCAACGCCACTGTCGAGACCGTCGCCAGCCGCAGCCCGGTGAGGATGCCGGGCAGGGCGAGCGGCAGTTCGACCCGCCAGAGCCGGGCCAGCCTGGTGTACCCCATCCCGGTGGCCGCTTCGCGCACGTCCTCGGGCACCTGCAGCAGGCTGGTGAGGGCGTTGCGGATGAGCACGATCAGGGCGTACGACGTCAGCGCCACGATCACCGGGGACCGGCCCGTGCCCATGAACGGGGCCAGGAAGGCCAGCAGGGCCAGCGACGGAATCGTGTAAAGCACGCCGGCTGATGTCAGAATCGGCGTGGCGAGCGGGCGCACCCAGTACGCCAGCACCGCCAGCGGAATCGCGATGACCACCGCGATGGCCACCGACCACACCGTGATCACGACGTGGTCGAGGAGCGCATCCCGGAGCGTGTCGTAGTTGTCCTGGACATACGACCAGGAGAACCAGGGATTGCCCGCCTCACCACGAGCCAGGAAGGACATGCGTGGACGTTACCGCGAAGCACGATGCCGCGCCGATCGCGCTCGATCGGCTGCGGAAGGTGTATCCGGATGGCACGGTGGCGGTCGGCGAGCTGAGCCTCGAGATCGGTAGCGGCGAGGTCACCGTCCTCATCGGCCCCTCCGGCTGTGGCAAGTCGACCGTGTTGCGGATGGTCAACCGGCTGATCGAGCCCAGCGCCGGCCGGATCCTCATCGACGACACCGACGTGACCACCGCCGACCCCGTGCGGCTGCGCCGGACCATCGGGTACGTCATCCAGAACGTCGGGCTCTTCCCCCACCAGACCGTGCGCGCCAACGTGGGCACGGTGCCGCGGATGCTCGGCTGGGACCGCCCGCGCATCGCCGAGCGCACCGACGAGCTGCTGGAGCTGGTCGGCCTGGAGCCGGGGCGGTACGCGGGCCGTTACCCGCACGAGCTGTCCGGCGGGCAGCGCCAACGGGTCGGGTTCGCCCGCGCGCTCGCCGCCGACCCGCGGGTGCTGCTCATGGACGAGCCGTTCTCGGCCGTCGATCCGATCAACCGGGGCCGGCTGCAGGACGAGTTCCTTCGCCTGCGGGAGGCGGTGCACACGACCACGATCCTGGTCACGCACGACCTGCAGGAGGCGATCAAGCTCGGCGACCGCATCGCGGTGCTGTCCGACCACGCGCAGCTGCAGCAGTACGCCACGCCGGCGGAGCTGCTCGCCCGGCCGGGCAACGACTTCGTGGAGCGGTTCGTCGGCGAGGACCGCAGCATCATGCGGCTGTCGGTGACGCCGATCCCGTCCGACGGGCTCCGGCCGGTCGCCGAGGCGGGCGACGGCGCGCCGGTGGTGGCGGCCGGCGCGACGCTGCGGGAGGCGTTCGGGGCGATGCTCGCCGCGGGCCACGGCGCCGTGGTCGTGCGCGACGGCGACTCGCCGCTCGGCGCGCTCACCGCTGCCGACGTCCAGGTCGCCCTGGCGTCCGCCGGGGTGGACTCGCCTGCCTGACCCAGCCGATCCGGTACGGCGGTGCACGATCCGGTACCACCCGGCGCTATGGCCGCCGCCCGGCCATCGTCGCCAGGCCGATGATCCAGCCGACGATCAGGGCGTAGCCCGCGCCGGCGGCCGCGTTGACGGTGGCCTGGCCGAGCGAGCCGTGCGGCAGCAGGAACGACGTGACGAAGGCGGCGAGCGCCGCGGCGAACATGTATGCGGCCCAGCCGGTGAGGATCGCCGAGAGGGTGCCGCGCGCGCTGGCGAGTTGCGCGCCGGCGAGCAGCGAGATGAACAGCGCCGTGAAGGCGACCAGCAGGATGGCCTTGAGATCGGCGCCGAGCAGGTCGCGCACCGAGGCGTCGGAGTCGAAGCTCCACGCCGGCCAGGCGAGCGTCTCCAGGAAGATCCCCCGGTCGGCCGACCGGGCCCAGTCGACGTACGCCGGGCTGCCGAAGATCAGCACCAGCAGAAAGGCAACGAACGTACCGGCGCTCGTCGCGGTGCGGTAACGGGATCGCGTGATTGCCATACCCGGATTAGGCCCGCCGGCCGCGAAACCTAAACCGATGTCAATACCTACGTGCTACTTGCCGTGCTGCATGATGTAGTCGATGAACGCGGCCCGGACCAGCGGCTCGGCGTCTCCGTAGTGGTGGCCGGTGACCTCGCGCCACAGGGCGACCGCGTCGTCGATGCTCGCGTCGAGCGAGCCGATCCAGCCGTCCTGCGTGTTGTCGTCGCTGTGGGTCACGTGCGTGAAGAGGTCCCAGAAGAACTTGATGTCACGACGCTGCCGAGCGAGGGCGAACGCGCGGTCCCGCAGCTCGTCCGTCGGCAGCGCATCGAGCTGGGCCAGCGTGGCGTCGGTCATGGGACAAGGTTATCGGGTGCCCCAGCGCTCGGCGCCCCACTCCCCGTCAGCGCCGCCGCCCGGCGACGACGGCCAGCTCCCCGTGCGGCTGGACGGCGGCGACCAGTCGTTGCCCGGCTCGGCCTGGGTCGTGCTCGATGGCGACGCCCAGCTGTCCTCGCCGGCGTCGTCCGGCGTGGTGCGCGGCCGGCCGAAGGTCTCCACGAGGCGGGTCACCACGAGGCCGAGTGCGATCGCGCCGGCGCCCAGGGCGAACGGCGGCAGGCTCCAGCCCTCGGCGGTCGCGTAGCGCAGCAGCAGCGTGATCACCGCGACGGCCAGGATCGTGCCGAACACCCCGCCGCGGCGGCCATAGGCGGACGTGCCGCCCGCGAGCGCCGCGCCGAGCGCCAAGCCGGTGAGCGTGAGTCCGCCGATCGCCGCCGAGCCGTCCGCGGCGGCGACGGTGCGCTCGTCGAGCGCGATGAGCACCCCGGCGATCGCGGACAGCAGCGCCGATCCGGCGATCGAGAGGCCCGTGATGGCGGCCGCGCCGCCGCCGCGCCGGTCGGCCGGGTCGCGCACGGGCCGGAACCGGCCCACCGCGCGGCGCACGGACCGAATCAGCCCGAGTGCGGCCCCGCCGACCGCGATGACGAGCACGGCGAGCGCCCACCACAGCGCGTGATGGCGCGGGTCGTAGGCGCCGGTGACGATCTTCTCGTCCCGCTGGTCGGCGATCCAGGACACCAGCGCGAGGGCGACACCGAAGCTGGCCGCCCAGCCGGGCACGTGGAACGCGACGACCAGCACGGCGATCACGACACCGACGCCGACGGAGATCAGCCCCGTGATGCCGGCCGTCATGGGCAGGCCGCGGTCGGAGTTGCCGGCGAAGAACAGTGCCGCGGCGAAGGCGATCGGTCCTACGGCGAGGTTGGGCGCGCCGGCCCGCAGCGTGAGGCCCACGGCCATCGCGACCAGGCCGAGCTCGGCCCCGGAGAGCAGCAGCGACTGCAGCTCGGCGCCGCGCAGCGCGGCCGGACTGGCGTCGTGCAGCAGGTACAGCAGGGCGGCCGCGGCGAGCAGCAGGACCATCTCCCACAGCGCGTGCACGGCCATCCGGTCGCGGCCGGGCTGGCCGTGCTCGGGGTCGTCGAACACGTCGCCGAGCTGCTGCGCGGTGGGGGTCCGACGCCGGCCGGCGCCCAGCCCGAGCGGGCTCTCGCTGGACGCGCCGTAGGCGGGCGAGACCGGGTAGCTGCCGGGTGTGTAGACCGACTGGTTGGAGACGCCCAGCGTGGGTGCGTCCTCGGGCACGCCCCCGCCGCGGAAGTCGGGCTCGCCGCGGAATCGCGAGTCGTCGTACGCCATGGCGCGCGCCTCCTGCCAACCGACCGGTATGGGTCGCACAGTAACCGCGGATTGTGACCAGCGACAGCCCTTGACGTACCAAACCGCGGTCTTTGTATGTCCCTGTGCCGAATGGCCGGAACTTGGGCGGCGAGCGCTGTCAGGCGATCTGGTCGTCCGGGGTCCGGTCCGCCCCGTCCTTGCGGCCCTGCCTGGGAAGATCTTTGTCGCGGCCCTTGGGTGGCACCCGGCAGGAGCGCTCCAGCCAGAGCGCGGCGGCGATCAGCACGATCGATGCGGCCACGCCGAGCAGGGCCTGCGGCAGGTTCTCGGAGACCTTCGCCAGCACGCCACGCTGCGTGAGCAGCCAGGACGACAATCCGACATACATGCCCCCGAACAGCGCGGCGACCAGCGCTGACGCCTTGCCGAGCACCGCGTAGCGGGCGATCACGAGCGGCTGCAGCGGCCCGGCGCCCTCCTTGCGCAGGATCCGGTTGCGCGTGGAGTAAGCCTCGATGCCCTCGAATAGCGCCAGGCCGATGAGCGTCAGCGGCGGCAGCCAGGGCAGGGTGGGCAGGCTGTTCCAGAAGTTGCTGATGGCGATCCAGGCCAGCGCGGTCGTGGCGAGCGCCGCGATGACCAGCGTGGCCGGACGGGTCGGCTCCATCCGGCCCTTGGGACCGCCGGGTCCGCTTCCGTTGGACTCTTCGGGTGACGGCGTGGCCATCGGCTTCCGCTCCAGATCACGAATCGAGGTGGACGTCAACTCTTGGGCGCAGGTCGGCGAGATCGCCCGCGACCGCGTCGTCGCGGAGCAGGTCATTGACCCAGCCCCGCCCCGGTAGCTGGGCATACGGCTGGATGTCGATCCACGGCCGGAGCACGAAGGCCCGCAGATGGGCGCGCGGATGCGGCAGCGTCAACTCGGGATCGTCGGAGGTCACCGGTTCCCCGTCGTCGTTCCACACGGCAATCACGTCAACGTCAAGGGTACGCGGGCCGAACCGGCGTTCAGGGTCACGCACGCGACCGGCCGCCTCCTCGAGCCGGTGAGCGGTGGCGAGCCAGTCCTTCGGGCCCGCCCCCGGGTCGGTCGCGAGCAGTACCGCGTTGAGGTAGTGCGGCTGGTCGGAGTCGCCCCACGGCGGGGTCTCGTACACCCCGGAGACCACGACGACCGAGTCCCCCAACCCGGCGACCGCGGCGCGCAGGTGCGCCTCCCGGTCGCCCAGGTTGCTGCCCAGCGCCAGCACCGCCCGGGTCACGCGCCCTCCTCGCTTCGCTCGTCGGTTGCATGACCGACAGGCTGAACTTGCCGATGACCGGCCCCTACGCTCCGCTCCGGACCGGTCACGCGCCCTCCTCGCTTCGCTCGTCAGTTGCATGACCGACAGGCTGAACTTGCCGATGACCGGCCCCTACGCTCCGCTCCGGACCGGTCACGGCCGCTCCCGGCGGATCACGACGGCGACGTCGGCGAACTCCAGCGGGATGGGCGCCTGGGGCTTGTGCACGGTCACGGTCGCCGCGCCGACCCGGGCGTCGGCCAGGCAGACGTCGGCCAGGCGCTCGGCGAGCGTCTCGATCAGGTTCACCGGCTCGCCTGATATCACCGCCGCCAGCCGCTCGGCCAGCTCGCCGTAGTGCACGGTGTCGGCGACGTCGTCGGAGGCCGCGGCCGGGCGCAGGTCGAACTCCAGGACTACGTCGACGACGAAGTCCTGGCCCTGGCGGCGTTCGAAGTCGAACACCCCGTGGTGGCCCCGCACCTTGAGCCCGCTCAGCGCGATGCGGTCTGTGGGAGATGTCATCGTGCCGCCTTCGTCGCCTGCCAGACCCTGATCGCATCCACGTTGCCACGGACCTCGTGCACGCGCACGCCCCAAGCGCCCGCGGCGACCGACAACACCGTGGTGGCGATGGTCGCGGCCTCGCGTTCCCCGGTCGGGCGGTCGCGGCCCTCGGCGTCGACGAGCAGCCGGCCCAGGTGCGACTTCCGGCTCGATCCGACCAGGACCGGATGGCCGAGCCCGACGAGGTCGGCCAGGTGGGCGGCGAGCCGCCAGGTGTGCTCCGGCTTCTTGGCGAAGCCGAGGCCGGGGTCGAGGATCAGCCGGTCGGGGGACACGCCAGCGCCGACCGCAGCGTCGACCCGCTCCAGCAGTTCCGCGGAAACCTCCTTGACCACGTCGTCGTAGACAGCCAGGTCGGCCATTCGGCGGGAGTGCCCGCGCCAGTGCATGAGCACCCACGGGCAGCCGGCGTCGGCGACCACCCGCGCCATGTCCGGGTCGGCCAGCCCGCCGGAGACGTCGTTGACCACCTCGACGCCGGCCTCGAGAGCGGCCGCGGCGACGGCGGCGCGGGTCGTGTCGATGCTCATCGTGACGCCCTCGCCGACCAACGCCCGGATCACCGGCAGCACCCGGGCCAGTTCGGTCGGCGCGTCGACCCGGTCGGCGCCGGGCCGGGTGCTCTCGCCGCCCACGTCGATGACGTCGGCGCCCTCGTCGCACATCTGCCGCGCGTGCTCCACGGCGTCGTCCAGGTCCGCGTAGCGACCACCGTCGGAGAAGCTGTCCGGGGTCACGTTGAGCACACCCATCACCACGGGCGAGGGACGTCGCAAGAGCATCACTTGAATGAAGGTACTCAACTCAACAGGGGCGCTCGGTGGCGACCTGCGACAACCCAGCGGGGGCCGCGCCGGGACGCCACAGGAGGCACACTATGCCCACTGGCCACGGAGCGGTCAGCTTGTTGGAAAGAGGGCCGCAACGTACTCTCTGCAAGTGAACGTTATTCGGACCGTTAAACCCGACAAAGGGCATTTAGCAGGGCAAACACCCGGATAAGGTTCCGCTGGAGAGCGACACAGCAGCCGTGGTGATACCGCGGGGTCGTCTTTTCGGCGAGGCTTAACGCGCGGCGTGCACATCGCCCGTCGCGCCTCCGGGGAGGTCTGATGATGTTGATGGAGATCGGCCAGGCGATGTGGGGCTCCGCCGCACACGCCGTGGATGCGATCGCCCTCGCGCCGACGCCGACGCCCGAGCCGAAGACGATCAACACCGACGGCATCCTGACCTTCTTCACCACCAAGATCGTGCCGATCCTGCTCGCGGCGCTCGGGGTGATCTTCATCGGCCGGGCGAGCAAGGGCGAGGTTTCGCGCGTGCTCACCAGTTCGGCGATCGCGATCATCGGCCTGGCCTTCGTCGCCGGCGCCGCGTCGCTGTTCTTCTTCGGCGACTCGCTGGTCAGCCTGATCTTCGCCAAGTAGGCCTGACTCCATGCGCCTGCGCACCGACGACGACATCTACCGGGCCCGCCTGGTCTACCTCGGGCCGCCCGGTTACACGCTGCCGATCCAGCTGCCGTATGCGCAGTACGGGGTGTTCGCACTGCTGGTGCCGCTGTTCATGTTCATCCGCTACCTGATCACGCTGCACGTCGACTACTTCCCCGCCTACGAGATCGCACTCGCGATCGTGGCGACGTCGCTGATCTTCCGTTACGTCGACCCCGATCGACCCGCCCGCATGGTGGTCCGCACCGCCCTGACCGACTGGCGCCACACCCGCGAGCCCAGCTCCGAGCTGCGCGACGCCCGCCTGGTCGCCTCGAAGGTGCGCATCCGCCCGGAACTCACCGGTGATCTCGTATGACCACTCCGCCACCCCGTAGAACCGGGGGACATCAGGACCGCTCGGACATTGACGACGACGCTGCGCAATCAATCGATTACGATGGCGGACTACGCGCGGCGGCCGAGGGCGGCCGCGTCGCGATGTTCCAGGGCGCCAGCGGCCAACCCGGTGCGCATGGCCGCGGCGGCACGGAGCGACCGGTGAGCGCGCAGCCGGCGCCCGACGTCGACTCGCCCTTCCTCGGCCTCTTCGACGACCCTCCGGGCGGCCAGCCGCGCGACCGGCTCCGGGCGCTCGAGCCAGGCCCCGGCCGGGTCGAGCGCGTCCAGCCGGTCTCCGGCATCCCGGTCTCCGGCATCCCGATCTCCGCCGCGCCGTCCTCGGGCGCACCGCGGGCCCCCGAGGACCTCCGCGCGCCGAAGCGGGCCGTCCCGCGCAGCCCCGCCAGCGGCGCGGAGCCGGTGCGCACCAACGGCGAGCGCCTGACGACCCGGCCCGCGCTGGGTTCGCGGGCGACGGAGCCGCCGGTCGACCGGTCCCAGTCCCGGGCGCCCGAGCGCCTCGGCCAGCAGGGCGAGCGGTCGCCGGCCCGCGCACCCGAGCGGGTGGGGCAGCCAGGCGGGCGCACCGGCGGTACAACCAGAAAACCCTCGGCGGCGCTCACCACCACCTCGTCGCCCCCGGATCGGCGCACCCCGCCCGACCGCGTGGTGCCGGCACAGCAGCCGCCCCGCCCGCCCCGCATGCAGCCGCCGCCCCAGCGCGGCCGGAAGACGCCGCTCGACCGCACGCCCAAGCCGCGGCACAAGGACCGCGGTGCGGCGATCGACCTGGCGGTCACCGAGATCGCCGGGCACCTGACGTTCACCCCCAACACGGTCACCGCGTGGTATTGGCTGCCCGAGGTTCGCTGGGCGTTCCGGCCCGACACCGAGCGGGAGGCGCTGCTGTCGGCGATCTCCGAGCAGTACGCCGGCCTGGCCGGGTTCCGGCTGCACCTGCGCCGCACGACCAGGCCGTTCCCGGCCGACGAGTGGGCACGCGTGGTCGACGGCAACACGCCGCGCCCGTTGCCCACCGCCGGCGGCCCGACGTGGGCCGACCACCTGGTCGCCGCGCAGAAGCACCTGCTGTCGATCAACCACGCCGAGGGCCAGACGTATCTCGGGATCGCCTTCGCCCGCCGCACGCTGGGCGACACCTTCGCCGAGCGCATCGGCGCGCTGTTCAAGCGCGGGGTCGCCGACGCGGAACGGCGCCGGATGGCCCGGACCGTCGAGCAGTTCGACGAGGTGCTGGGCGCCTTCGGTATGCGCGGCCGGCGGGTCACCGCGTTCGAGCTGGAGTGGCTGCTGTACCGCTCGGTCGCGCTGTGCATGTCGCCGCCGGGGCACATCACCACCCTCGACGGCTCGTGGAACTCCGGCGACCTGCTGGCCCTGACCGAGACGGTGGAGCGCTATCGCACGCCGTACGGGTCGACGGTGAAGCTGGTCAACCGAGTCAGCGGCGAGGAGCGGCACGTCGCCGTGCTCACCGTCGGCCGGATGGAGCCGCTGGAGATCCCCGAGCGGCACGAGCCGTGGCTGCACTTCCACGAGCGGCTGCCGTGGCCGATGGAGCTCTCGTCGCGGATCGACATCCTGGGCCCCGGCGACTCGTTCCGCAACCTCGAGCACCGCCTGCGCCTGATCCGCTCCCAGCAGGCCGACTACTCCGAGCACGGCATCGACGCGCCCCCCGAGCTCGAGCGCCTCGCCAGGCGCGCGCTCACCATCGGCGACGAGATCAGCACCGGCCTGCCCGTCGACTCGTCCCGCGCGCACGGCTGGCACCGCATCGCGGTCGGCGGGCGCACCCGCGAGGAATGCCTCGAGCGGGCGCGGCGGGTCACGCAGATGTACTCGCGCGAGATGCGCGTCGCGCTGCAGCACCCGAAGAACCAGGACTGGATGGCCCGCGAGTTCATCCCGGGCGAGCCGCTGGCCAACACCGGCTACCTGCGCCGGATGCCGGTCAAGCTCTTCGCGGCCGCCCTGCCGCAGGCCGCCTCCACCGTCGGCGATCGCCGCGGCGACCTCATCGGCCGCACCGCCGGCACCTCCCGCCGCCCGGTCTTCCTCGACCTACACTTCCCGATGGAGGTGCGCGAGCGCTCGGGCCTGGCGGTGTTCGTGGCCGAGCCGGGCGGTGGCAAGTCGACCCTCATGGGCGCGCTCGGCTATCTGGCCGCGCGGCGCGGGGTACAGGTGACGCTCCTCGACCCGTCGGGCCCGCTCGCGCGGCTGTGCAGCATGCCCGAGCTGGCTCCCTACGCCCGCGTGCTCAACCTGACCGGCTCCGAACAGGGCACCCTCGCCCCCTACTCCCTGATCCCCACCCCGCAACGCTCCCACTACGCGACCGGCCCGTCCGGCGACCGCGAGTTCGAGATCGCGATCTCCAACGCGCGCGCCGAGCGCCGCATGCTCGTCCAAGACATCTGCATGATGCTCGTACCGCCGCAGGTGGCCCGGGAGGCCTCGACCGCCACAATGCTGCGCCACGCCGTCCGCCAGGTCCCGGCCGAGGAATCCTCGACCCTCGAGGACGTGATCCGCGCCCTGCGCGACACCGGCGACCAGGACGCCGCCGAACTGGGCAACCTCCTGCTCGACACCGCCGAGATGCCGCTCGCCATGCTCTTCTTCGGCTCCCCGCCCCCCGGCCTCCTCGGCGCCGACGCCGCCCTCACCGTCATCACCATGGCCGGCCTCCGCCTCCCCGACCTCAAGATCGAGCGCGAGTACTGGTCGGCCGAGGAGTCCCTGGCCCTGCCCATGCTCCACACCGCCCACCGCCTGGCCGTGCGCCGCTGCTACGGCGGCGACATGACCGCACGCAAGCTCGTCGGCCTGGACGAGGCCCACTTCATGGAGGGCTGGCGCTCCGGCCGTTCCTTCCTGGTCCGCCTGGCCCGCGACTCGCGCAAGTGGAACCTCGCCGCCCTGGTCGCCTCGCAGAACCCCAACGACATCCTCGGCCTGGATGTGCAGAACCTCGTCTCCACCGTCTTCGTCGGCCGCATCGCCGAGGACTCCGAGATCGCCGCGGAGGCCCTCCGCCTCCTGCGGGTACCGACGGACGTGGGTTACGAGCAGACGCTCGCCGCTCTGTCCCAAGTCGACACGAGTTCGTCGTCGCGACTGGGCTTCCGCGAGTTCGTGATGCGCGACGTGGACGGCCGCGTGCAGAAGGTTCGGGTGGACGTGTCGTACGTCCCCGAACTGCTGCGTTACCTGGACACAACACCGGGGGGTGTTCCAACCGCCGGCACCGTCGGCGGCGAGGTCGTGGACGTCCACGACGAGGACCCGGAGGATGATCGGTGAGACGCCTGCCCATGTACGTGGCCGTGGTCCTCATAACGGCCTTGGCCACAGTGTTCGGAGCCCCCACCCCCCCAGCAACGGCCTCCCCCACCCGCGCCCCGGGCGACCCCCTCTGCACAGTCGAGGAATGGCGGGTCCCGAGCAACTTCCAAAACTGCGCGAATCGACTGCAGGTTAACGTCCAGGGCAAGCTGAGCTGCCTGAACGCACCAACCCCGAGCGCCCCCGACTCCGGCATGGCTGGTTGGTTCGCCCAGCAGCCGGACCCGGATCGCGGCTCACGCCTGTGGTTCAGGTATAGCGAATATGGGTATGCCGGTTACGACTTCACAACGTACGATCTTAAATGCGCTTCAGTGGTGACTAACCCGAGCGCCGAGTTTGAAAACACTATTGCTAACGGCGAATTTCTGATCGCGACCGGTTTCCTTGGAGCCTCGAATGCGCTCCGCGAACGCGCATGGGACCCATCCTACATGTGGGGCTGGGCCGACCCCTTGGTGGATACTGCAACCAAGGCGATCTATTCAAAAGTGTTCACCGCTTTCGGTGCGGTGACGTTAGCGGTCGTCGGCCTCTACCTCCTCTGGCGCTCTCGCCAGTCCGATCTGTCCAACGCGGTCACTACAGCTGGCTGGGCGGTCTTCGTGATGGTCCTCATCACCGCGATTGCACACTGGCCCACATGGTCAGCCGGACTGGCAGACAAGAGCCTCATCACCAGCCTCGGCGTCATTCACAATGCAGTTGGATCCCAGGACGACTCCATACCGCCGGACAAGTGCCGCAACCCCGATCCGGCCGCCTGTCAGGACAACCGGCCGCCCGCTGCACGCGCAAGCGATACCGTCGTTGAGGGCCTCCTTTATCGCAACTGGCTCCGCGGCACACTAGGCTCCGCTGAGAGTGAAACCGCCCAGAAATACGGACCTGCCCTTTACGACGCGAAATCATTCTCGTGGGATGACATCCAGAGCATCCGGGCCGACGAGAAGCGCGCAGCCGAAGAAGAGCAGCAGCGCATTCGCGAACACCGCCCCGGGCCGCCGATCGTGTCGACGATGCGAAAGGTCATAACCGAAGAAAAGCAGCAGCAGTGGATGAAAATCGCGGAACAAATTCGGACGGAGGACCCGGAGGCCTATGAGCACCTCCAGGGTGCCCACGGAATGGACCGCATCGGTTCAGGATTCCTTGCCATTCTCTCTGCGCTATTCTTCACAATGTTCGACATCACGGCCTCGGTACTCGTCATCCTCGGATTCCTGCTATTCCGCTGGGCAGTCATTGCGTCGCCGATCCTGGGCACCATCGGACTGCTACGGCCGGCCAACGCCGGACTCCGCCGCCTCGGTAACGCGGTCATTGCGGCGATTTTCAACATCATCATCTTTGGCACTGGGTCGGCTATTTATTTGTTCGCCGTTACGTTGATTTTGAAGACGGGCTCGCTTGCTCCCTGGTTGCAAGTCTTGCTCATCTGGCTTACCGGGGTCGTGGGGTGGCTGTTGCTGCGGCCTTACCGACGGATCACGCAGCTTGGCGGGAAGGACTCGACGCGAGCCATCACCTCGGCCGGGGGCTGGCATCGGCTCTTCATGCGTGACGTGCGGCAGGCAGCGGCGCTCAAGGTGGTCGAGGCCGGCGGGACCAAGGAGCCGGGGGCTCAGCGGCGAAGCGGGGAGAGCGTGCAGACGCAGCAACGGCCCGAGTCGCGGAGTGAGGACTCGGTGTCGATTGGCAGTGGGGACGGGACACCTGCCGAGCGGCCGGAGGCTGGACGGTCGTCGCGTGGGGAGGCGCCGCAGCAGGCTCGGCGGCGGCGGGAGCCTGGGTGGGAGGAGCCCGACGTTCCCGCTGAGAATGCGCCCTCCTACTCGATTTACCGGCCCGGCTCGGATCGGTCCGCCGCTGAGCGGCCGCGGGCTCGGCGGCCGGAGTCGGCGACTCTTCCAGGGTAGGCGGCCATGCGTACGGTCCTGCGGCTGCTTGGTACGCGGTACGGCATCGCGTTGGTGTTGGTTGTCGTCGTGCTCGTGGTCGTGGGGGTCGGGCGGACGGTGCTCGACGACAGGGGTGGGCGCTCGGCGAACGACGCGCTCGGGCCGACGGTGGCGCCGGTGCCCACTTCGGCGGACCCGTTCAGCTCGCTCGGGGACGACGGGGTCAACGAGCCGGTGGCGGCGCCCTCGCTGAGCAAGGGGGCCGCGGACGTTTCGACTGTGGCCGATCGGTTTGCCAAGGCGTGGCTGCGCAAGCCCGGGATTACCGGGGAGCAGTGGCGGGCGGAGCTGAAGCCGGACGCTTCGGCGGAGCTCATGGTCGAGCTTGCCGATACCGACCCCGCCGACGTGCCGACGGCGACGATCACCGGGGCGGTCCAGTTGCAAGGCGGCGGGCAGGCGACAGTGGCCAAGTTTCCGGCCGAGGGCGGCACGATCGTGCTGGAGTTGCAGGTCTTCGACGGGCGGTGGCAGGTCACCTCGCTGGACTGGGAGGTCGCGTGAGCGTCCTCGGGGAAGACGACGATCTTGAGGTACAAACCGGGAAAAAGCGGATCCGACCGGCGCTCCTCGCTGCCCTCTGCACGCTCCTGCTGCTGTTGTGTTGTGGCGGCGGCGTCGTGGCTTTCTTCCTCGACGCGGCGCGTAACACGCAGAACTACGACGCCGGGTGCGGCAACGGGGAACTCGTCGACGCCGCCGCCAAAATGCCGGGCCACCATGGGCTCTCCGAGGAACAGGTCCGCAACGCCGCGATCATTGTGCGTGTTGGGCAGGACATGAACGTGCCGCCGCGCGGGTGGGTGATCGCCGTGGCCACCGCGATGCAGGAGTCCAGTCTGCACAACCTGCCGAATCTCGGAGCGCGCAACGATCACGACTCGCTCGGGCTGTTCCAGCAGCGGCCGAGCACCGGGTGGGGCACGCCGGCGCAGATCATGGATCCGCAGTACGCCTCGCGGAAATTCTACGAAAAGCTACTGACGGTGCCTGGGTGGATGCGGATGAGCCTGACCCGGGCCGCGCAGCGCGTGCAGCGCAGCGCGTTCCCCGACGCGTACGCCAAGCATGAACAGCTGGCGAGCACCGTGGTCAACTCGCTGACCGGCGGAGCGGCACGCGCGGCGGGCGACTCCACGACGCTGAAGTGCGTCAGCGGCGACCAGATCGCCGCGTCGGGCTGGACGGCGCCGGTGAACGGCGAGGTCGGCTCCGGGTACCGTACCGCGTCGCGCCCGACCCACCAGGGCGTCGACCTGATCGTGCCGCGGGGCACGCCGATCCGCGCCGCCGCCGGGGGCCTGGTCGTGAAGGTGCGCTGCCAGGCCCACCTGGCCAACGGCACCGACTGGGGCTGCTGGCGGGACGGGTCGCCGTCGGTGCTCGGGTGCGGCTGGTACGTGGAGATCCGGCATGCGAACGACCTTCTTACGAGATACTGCCACATGGTGAAGCAGCCAAGCGTCGTCGTGGGCCAGCACGTGGCACCCGGCCAGGAGATAGGGGTCGCCGGAACGACCGGGCACTCGTCCGGGCCACACCTGCACTTCGAGATTCACATCAACAGCGACCCGAGTAACAATGGCGCGATCGACCCTGTGCCGTTCATGCAGCGGATGGGCGCACCCTTGGGGGTCAAGCCATGAGCGACCTGCCCGGTGGCGAGGACTTTCCCGACTGGGATCTGCTTGCTGGCAGTACCGAGCGCACACCGGCCGGGATCGAGTTCGTACCCGCCTCGAGCCTGCGCGACCTGCGGGGGCGCCGGGCGATCGTCGGACTGCCAGGCTTGGGGTGGCGCGGCGACCTGCGCATCGATGACGTTGTGGTGCAGGCGAGCCGGACGTACGTGCCGGCACTACCCGAGCATGAGTGGTACCGGGCCGAGGCCGAACAGACCGAGGTCTTCGCTCCCCTCGTACCGCTGGAGCGGGTGTGGGTCGAACGGGTATCGAGCGCCGTCACCCCCTCTGACAGCCCCGCCGACCTGCGGCTGGTGTCGCTCGACGCGCCGCCGTCCCGAGCGCCACGGCGGGCGTTGGACGTACGGGCGGTCACCGGGCTGCGGGTCGTCCGGGTGCCGGGGCCGGGGGACAAGACGGGGAAAGACCAGCGGGACCTGCGGGCGGTCACGGACGCGTACAGCGGCGTCGAGGGCGACATCTGCGTGCGCGTTTGCCGGGAGGTGGACTGGTACCGGTGGGCGTGGAGCGGCCAGCCGCCCAAGACCCTGGAGGTCCCGATTCACCTACTGTGGGCGGAGTAGATCAGCTCAGCTTCGTGGCGGAGCACACCCGCCAACTGCTGCTCCTGACCGTGCCGAACTGCCATTCCTGGGCTTTGATCGACCTACGGCTACCGTCCTCCGGGATCTCCAGATTGATTCTCACACGCACGGTCGCCGAGTCACCTGCCTGCGTGGTGACCGCCATGTTGGACGTGAACATCGTGATCGCGATGCTGAACTTCGTCTCCAACTGCTCCACATCCTCAAGAGCCTTATCGACTGCCGACAGATCCGGTATGGAACAGGCGAAGACGTTTGCGCGCGTCACATCGCGTTTGTTGAATCGCGCGTCGAGATACTGCCGCAGCGTCGCTGTAGGGCTGCCGCGGTCAGGTTCGGTGGCCTTGTCGTACAGGACGTACGCGGTCAGCGAGCCTCCCAGGCAGACGAGTGCTGCGACGGCCGCTAGGACCAGCAGTACGGTTCGGCGGGCGCTGGGGCGCTTTCTTGGGGGAGGCGGAGGAGCTGAAGGGGGTGGGGCGGTCCGGGGGCGGCCGATCGGGACGCCGCGGTCGATGATCTCGCCCTCGAGGATCTCGTCGTTGCCTGGGCGGGAGCGTGGAATCGGCTGGCTCTGGTCCACGCTCGGGTCGTTGGGCTTCGATGGGTCCACGCTCCAGAGGCTAGCCGCCGCGCGTCGCCCGGGCACATTCCCGCGCCGCACAGCGGGGAGTAGGTCCTAGGGCGGGGCGGCTACCTGCGACAACACGCTGGCACCAATGCACCTGCTGACTCGGTTCCCAGTCTGCGTTACCGTTCCCGCATCTGGCTTGGATGGAAGGGGCATGGTGGCACGCCTTCGGGCACGGATCGAGCGAGCGGCTGCGCAGCATCGGCACACCGCTGCGCTGATCGCCGCGGCCGGGCCGATCCTCGACGGGTACTCTGCCAACGCCGCCCCGGCCGAGCAGTACGCCGAACAGCATGACCTTGCCGCAGGACTGCGGGCCAACGCGGCGATGCTGGCCCCGGGATGGCTGGGGGCCCAGCTGGATGCGCTGGCGCCGGCCACGCCGTTGGGTGGGCCACTGCCGCCGACGTTCGTGCGTGTCGGGCAGGCGCACCCGCTTGACGACGCGCGGTTCCCGGTGATCGTGCCGCTACTGCGGGCCGGGCACATCGCGATCGACGCCGACGCTCGGGACAGCCGGGTCGCGGGACTGCTGCGTAGCCTGGTCCTGCGGCTGCTGGCCTCATCGCCGCCCGGGTCGGTTCGGATCCGCACGATCGACGCCGTGGTCGAGGGGGCGACATTCGGCTGGTTCACCGGCATCGACGCGATCATGCCGCCGCCCGCGACGGACGCGGAGGGGCTGCGCGCGGTCCTGGACGAGGGCGAGCGGTGGCTCGCGACGCGCACGGACGGGCCGGCGCCGACGCTGCTGATCGTGATCGCCTCGCTGCCTGAGCTCACCGAGGGGCGCGACCTCGCACGGATCGCCGGGCTGGCACACGCCGGGCCCGCGGGGCGGCTGCACCTGATCGCCGCCGGCTGGCCGCCGCCGCCGCTTACCCAAGAGACCACGCAGGCACCCCTGCCTCATGCCACCCAGATCGCGATCCGCAACCCACACGCCTGGGTGGGCGACCCGCCCGGCGCCACGTTCTCCGGCACCGGCACGGGCCCGAGCCGCCTCAACGCCCCGGTGTACCTCGACCCTGACCCACCGGCCGAGCTCGTCCGCCGCGTGTGCGCGCAGCTCGGCGGCCCGTGGACGACCCCGCCCGCGCCCGTCGGCGAGCCGAGTCGCAAGGCCTGGCTGGACTACGTCGCCGCCGGTCAACGGCTGGACGTCGTCCGGCGGGAGGTGATCGCGGTGGTCGCGGAGCACAAGGCCGCGCTCAAGGCCGCCCAGCACGACCTCGCGGCGATCCGCACGAAGCTCGCCCGTCACGAGGCCTACCTGAACGAGGTGGTCGGCGAGGCCGGCGGCCGCTCCGTCGAGCTCGCACCGTCGTGGCAGGAGACGCAGGCCGCCCGCGCGGCGCTGACCGCCGGCCCGCGGCCCGCCGACCCGCTCCGCGGAGCGCCGATGGCCCCGCCGCCGCCCCCGGCCCCGTTCGGGGACGCGCCGAGCGGCTGGCAGCAGGGGCAGCGCACGGCCACGCCGCCGGTGAGCGCCCCGCCCCGGCCCCCCATGAGCGCCCCTCCGGCCCCCGCCATGCCCGGGACACCGGCCGTCGCCGGGGCGTCGCGGCCGGGGGTGGCTCCGGCCCAGCCTCCGGTACCGCCGAGCCTGCCCCAAACCGGCGGCTACCCGGTCGTCATGCCGCGCAGCGCGCCGCCTGGCGTGCACAACACGGGCTCGATCCCGCGGGTGCCGGCCAGCGGGCCGCCCAGCATGCACCACACCGGCAACATCCCGCGGGTACCGGTCAGCGGCGTCCCCAACCGGGTCAGTGGCATTCCGGTGTCCGGCGCGACCGGCGTTGTCGGGACGGGCGTCGTGAGCCCGCTGATTCCGCCCGTACCCCAGTCGGTGCCGGGAAGGGTGTCAACGGCCCTGCGGATCGCCGCGGCCGGTCTGAAGCAGTCTGAGGCGGCCCTGGCGGCGCCCGGGCGACAGGCGGCCTCGAACCGGCGGGTGTGGGTGAACGCCTCGATCTACTTCGGCTTCGCGTTCCTGGCCGCGATCGTGCAGATCCCGATGCTTCTCGCGGGCTGGGAGGCCAACGGGATCGGGATTCTGGCCTTTCCCTGTGCCCTGATCCTGCCCGCCATCGCGTTCGGCCTGGGCTGGCTCACGATCGGCGCGATGACCCGCAAGACCACATCACGCACGCCGCTGCTCGGCCTTGTCATCAGTCTGCTGGCGTTCATTCCGGTCCTGGTCCTCGGCGGCGTGCTGCTGCTCTGAACCCCGCGGACATGCCCGAACCGCAAAGTACCCCCTGTCCCGAAGAATCAGCACAGGGGGTACAAAATCGGAAAAGCTCAGCCGTGCAGGATCAGCGACATCGCCTCGGCCCGTGACTTGGCATCGTCGCGGAGCAGCCCGCGGACCGCGGACGTGATCGTCTTCGATCCGCCCTTCTGAATCCCGCGCATCGACATGCACAGGTGCTCGCACTCGATGACCACGATGACGCCCCGCGGCTCGAGCTGCGACATCAGCAGATCGGCGATCTGCGCCGTGAGCCGCTCCTGCACCTGCGGCCGCCGCGCGAAGACCTCGACCAGCCGCGCCAGCTTCGACAGACCGGTGATCCGGCCGTCGGTGCCCGGGATGTACCCGATGTGCGCCACCCCGTGGAACGGCAGCAGGTGGTGCTCGCACATCGACGTGACCTCGATGTCCCGCACGAGCACGAGCTCCTCGTGGTCGGCCTCGAACGAGGTGAGCAGTACCTGGGACGGGTCGATCCGCAGGCCGGCGAACAGCTCCGCGTAGGCGCGGGCGACCCGGGCCGGAGTGTTGCGCAGCCCATCGCGGTCCGGATCCTCACCGATGGCGATGAGGATCTCCCGGACGGCACTCTCGATGCGCTTGAGGTCGACATTGCGCTCGACCTCGACACCACCCAGCTTTCCGCTGACGAGGCGTGCGGCAACGTGGTCGAGCTCCCGGTCAGCAACGAGCCCGGTGCCGTCGTCGGGCTCGGTGCTGCTGATCTCGCTCAGCGGTTGCCGTCCGGGGTCTCGCCGCCGCTGACGATCCGGATGTGATCGTCAGAGCCGAGGCTCACCGGCTGGACCACCTCGGAGCCGTTCGCGCCGGGCTCGGGCACCGCGCGCCGGCGGCGACCATTGCCGCTGTACGGAGCCATCGGCGGGCGCTTGACCACCCGGGCGCAGATGCGGGCCATGTCCGTCTGCGAGATGGTCTCCTTCTCCATGAGCTCCTCGACAATGTTGTCAAGAACGTCGCGGTACTCGACCAGGATCTCCCAGGCCTCGTCGTGCGCGATCTCGATCAGCGCGCGCATCTCGTTGTCGATCTCGGCGGCGACCTTCTCGGAGTAGTCGCGCTCGTGGCCCATGGTGCGGCCGAGGAACGGTTCGCCGTCACCGGTGCCGTACTTGACGGCGCCCAGCTTGGCGCTCATGCCGTACTCCGTGATCATCGACCTGGCCAGCGCGGTGGCCTTCTCGATGTCGTTACCGGCGCCGGTGGTCGGCTCGTGGAAGACGAGTTCCTCGGCGGCCCGGCCGCCCAGCGCGTAGGCGAGCGTGTCGATCATCTCGGATCGGGTCTGCGTGTACTTGTCCTCGGTCGGGAGGACCAGCGTGTGACCGAGGGAACGGCCGCGGGACAGGATGGTCACCTTGTGTACGGGCGCTGAGTGGGGCAGCGCCCAGGCCACGAGCGCGTGACCGCCCTCGTGATACGCGGTGACCTTCTTCTCGTGCTCGCTCATCACGCGTGTGCGCCGCTCCGGGCCGGCGATGACCCTGTCGATGGCCTCTTCGAGGTAGTCGTTGGTGATCGCCCGCTTGTCGTGGCGGGCGGCCAGCAGCGCGGACTCGTTGATGACGTTGGCCAGGTCGGCGCCGGTGAAACCGGGCGTGCGCCGGGCCACCGAGTCGAGGTCGACGTCGGGCGTGAACGGCTTGCCCTTGGCGTGCACCCGCAGGATGGCCTTGCGGCCCTCCATGTCGGGCCGGTCGACGGCGATCTGGCGGTCGAAGCGGCCGGGGCGCAGCAGGGCCGGGTCGAGGATGTCGGGCCGGTTGGTCGCGGCGATCAGGATGACGCCGCCCTTGGTGTCGAAGCCGTCCATCTCGACGAGCAGCTGGTTGAGCGTCTGCTCACGCTCGTCGTGGCCGCCGCCCATGCCGGCGCCGCGGTGACGGCCGACGGCGTCGATCTCGTCGACGAACACGATCGCCGGCGCGTTGGCCTTGGCCTGCTCGAACAGGTCGCGGACACGGGAGGCACCGACACCGACGAACATCTCGACGAAGTCCGAACCGGAGATCGAGTAGAACGGCACCCCGGCCTCGCCGGCGACGGCGCGGGCCAGCAGCGTCTTACCGGTGCCGGGCGGGCCGTACAGCAGTACGCCCTTCGGGATCTTCGCGCCGAGCGCCTGGTACTTCGCCGGGGCCTGCAGGAAGTCCTTGATCTCGTGCAGCTCCTCGACGGCCTCGTCGGAGCCCGCGACATCGGCGAACGTCGTCTTCGGGGTGTCCTTGGAGATCAGTTTCGCCTTCGATTTACCGAAGTTGAGCACGCGCGACCCGCCGCCCTGCATCTGCGACATGAACAGCAGCAGGAGGACCACGAGCACCGCGATCGGCAGCAGGTTGATCAGCAGGCTGACGAAGATGTTGTCCTGGGTGACGTTGACGTTGTACTCGTCGAGCTTGCCCTGGGACTTCAGCGTGCCAAGCTCCTTCTGCAGCTCCTCCGCGCTCCGCGAGGTGAACTGGCCCTGGATCTTGTTCGTCTGCGTGCCCTTGACCGGGACCTTGTTCTTCAGGTCAAGGTTTAGCGTCTGCTCCTTGTCCTGGATCACGGCCTTCTTCGCGTTACCGCTGCGAAGCTGCTCGAGCACGACGGAGGTGTCCGCCTTCGTGTAACTCGGGCCGGAGGTGAAGAAGGAACTGAGCACGATGGCACCGATGATCACCAGAAGGATCCAGACCACCGGCCGGCGGAACAAACGGGTACGTTCCATGTTGTCGTCGGACGCACGCAGCGCCCGGCCCCTCCATCCGTAAGGCCGTCGACCACGCCGGACCCACATTCCGACGCGGTGCCGAAAGCGCCGTCGGGGTTGGGCTCAGTTGACGCTTGCGACCATTTGACGGTACACCGTGGCACCGACACTCGCGGATCGGCGTCGGCCGGGCAGGAGGTGCTCTCAGCAGACTCTCAGGAAGCGCGGTCAGCCGCGTCCGTATACCGACGGCTTGAGCACGCCTACAAACGGCAGGTCGCGGTAGCGCTCCGCGTAGTCAAGACCGTATCCGACCACGAACTCGCTGGGAATGTCGAATCCGACATATCGCACCGGAATGTTAACCTTCAGCGCGTCCGGCTTGCGCAGCAGCGCGACGACGTCGACCTGCGCCGCCGAGCGGCTCTCCAGGTACTTCAGCAGCCACGACAGTGTCAACCCGGAGTCGACGATGTCCTCGACCACGATCACGTGCCGCCCGGCGATGTCCCGGTCCAGGTCCTTGAGAATGCGCACCACGCCGGACGAGGTCGTCCCCTGCCCGTACGACGAGACGGCCATGAACTCCATCTCGACCGGCGGGCCGACCCGCCCCAGCGCACGGGCGAAGTCGGCCATGAACATGACCGCGCCCTTGAGCACGCCGACCAGCAAAATCGACTCGGCGTCGGCGTGATCGGCCGCGACCTGCTTCGCGAGATCCGCCGTCTTGTCGCGGATCTGCTCCTCGCTGACGATCACGTGATCGATGTCGGACGAGTGCCAGGTGGTGCCGTCGGCCATGCGACAAGCCTGCACTATCGGCTGGGCCGGATCGACGGCGGGTGGCCCCGCGAGAGACCAATCTCGCATCCCTGCGGCGGCCGGTAACCCAGCGCCGCCCCGTCGACGCGCCGCCCGGAACCGCGACACACCCCGACAGAAGTACACAAGGTCGCCTTATGTCCGGCCCGGCTTGCCAGGACCAGCGGGACCGGTTCAGGGCGGGCCTGCGTGGCCAGCCGCCCGTCGACCGCGCCTGGCCTCCTCCGCGCGGCCTCCGCCGGCTTGACGGCTCAGTGACCGACGGTCAGCGTTCGGCTCGCAGCACACCATCGACCCGGACGACCGCAAGGCTGCCTGGCAGCGCGACCGCCCCCTGCCCGCGCCAGTTCACGACCAGCGCATCCAGCGCCGCGATGTGGCGGTGCGACAGCGAGCTACCCGGCGCCCCGAGCCGCAGCGCCCAGGCGTGCAGCACCCGGGTCCGGATCGGCCCGGGCAACCGGACCAGCGCGTCGGCCGACAGTCGCGGCGCACCGGCCCCGGCCGGACCCTCGTCGGCCGCGATGCCGCCGCCGTGGAGCGCCTTCTCCAGCGCGTCGGCGGCCAACTCGTCCAGGTAGTTCGAGTCCGCCCCCACGAGGCCGGCGGTCCGCGCCAGGTTGTCCACGACCCCGGTGCCGAGCGCCTCGACGAGCGGGCGGATGCGTGACCGGGCATACGCGGCGTCCACATTGTGCGGGTCCTCCCACACTGCCAGCCCGTCCACCGCGCACGCGGCCCGAGTCTCGGCCCGGCTCACGTCGAGCAGCGGCCGCACGAACAGCACACCGTGCCGCTCCCGCCGCTCCGGCATCCCGGCCAGCCCCCGCGGTCCCGACCCGCGCGCGAGCGCGAGCAGCACCGTCTCGGCCTGGTCGTCGCGGGTGTGGCCGAGCAGCACCATCGCGGCCCGATGCTCACGGGCAGCCGCCTCGAGCGCCGCATACCGCGCCTCCCGCGCCGCCGCCTCCGGCCCGCCCGCCCCGTCCACGCGCACCACACATACATCGACCGGTGCGAACCCGCGCTGAAGCGCCCAGTCCGCCAGCCGCGCCGCCCGCTCGTCCGAGCCGGCCTGCAGCCCATGGTCCACGGTCACCAGCCCGCAACGCACCCCCATGCGCCGCGTGACAAAACGCGTCGCAACGGCCAGCGCGAGCGAGTCCGCCCCGCCGGAACACGCGACGAGCACCGTGTCCCCGGCCGAAACCCCCGACCTTGCCGAGGCTCCACACTCCACCGAGGCTTCCGACCCCGCCGGACCCCCGACGCCCGCAGAGGCCCGTGAGCCCGGTAGAGCCCCATCATCCGCTGGGGCTCCTGCTCCGATCGGGACCTTTGCCCCGGCCGAAGCCTCGGCGCGCTCCGAGGCCCCGGCACCCGCTGCGCCCGCTGAGGCCCGAGACGCCCCGGTCGCGAGTCCGGGTCCGTCCCCACCGAGACTTCGACGCACCGCATTGCGAACGGCGGCGACGGGCGGTGCGAGCGCGGCCACCGATCAGCCGCTGCTGAACGGCTTGGCGGGCCCTGCGTCACCGGCCTCATCGCTGCCGGACTTGCCGGCGTCCGCCTCATCGCCAGCCTTACCGCTCTCCGCCTCGGCGGGTTCGAAGGCACCGATCGGCTCGGGCGCCTCGACCGCCGCGTCGTGCACTGCCTCGGGCTCATCGGAACCGGCCTTGTGCACAATCTCGGCCACCCCCTCGGCCGACCCAGCCGCAGCCTCGGCCGGGTCGCCCTCGGGCTCCTCGGTCGCGGTCGGTGCCGGATCCCGGGCCGCAACCATCGCGGTCTCCTCGGGGGTCAGGCCGGCCACCTCGGTCGACTCCGCGACGCCCGCCTCAGCGGGGGAACTGTCGACCGGCTCGGGCACCGTCGGCACCGGGGCCGGGGGTGCCTCCGTCACCGCGGCCTGGGCGGTGACCGGGGCCGCCGGCACGTTGACCGAGCGGTGCAGCGCGCTTGCGCCGAGCACCCGCACCACCCACGCGTCGGGGTCGGTGAGCTCGTCGAGCCGCGGAATGGTCAGCGGCGACTGCCAGATCCTGTTGAACCCGTCCATGCCGACCCGCTCGACGACGGCGTGGACGAACTTGCGGCCCTCGGCATACTGGCGCAGCTTGACGTCGACGCCGAGAATCTTGCGCAGGACCCGGTCGAGCGGGTTGCCGGCCTCGCGGCGCCGGTTGAACTTGGCGCGAATCTCCTCGACGCTGGGTATCACCTCCGGGCCGACGCCGTCCATGACGAACTCGGCGTGGCCCTCCAGCACTGTCATCAGCGCGGTCAGCCGATCGAGCACGGCCTTCTGCCCCGGCGTCTGGACCAGGTCGAGCACCGAGACCCGGCTGTCGGGGTCGCGCACCACGTCGGCGAGGGCGCCGATGCCGCGGCGAATACGCTCGGCGAGCTGGTCCTGATTGAGCTGGGAGGCGTCGACGAACGCGCCGACCTCACCCAGGAAATAGCCCCGCATCCAGGGCACGGCGGTGAACTGCACCCGATGGGTCACCTCGTGCAGGCAGACCCACAGGCGAAAGTCACGGGAATCGGCGGCGAGCTTGCGCTCGGCCTCGACGATGTTGGGCGCGACGAGCAGTAGCTGCCCCGGATCGGTGGAAAAGACCTCGTACTGACCGAGGACCTTCCCCGACAGGTACGCCAGCACGGTCCCGGCTTGTACGCCGGTGAGCCGCGAGCCGATGGCCCCGACGATCGCGCCCGGCGCCTTGCCGCCGGCGAGCCGCTCGGCCAGCGGCTGGATCACCTGCCGGAGTCCCTCGATGTTGGTGGTGGCCCAGTCGCGGCGGTCGACGACACGCACCGGGGGCCCCTGGATCATGGCCTTCAGGCCGGTGAATTCCGTGACGTGCCCGGCCGCCTCATCGGCAAGCTCACGCAGGTCGGTGACCGCGGTGGCGGCCTCCTCGTAGGAGACGGCGGGGCCGCTCTTGCCCAACGCCGCTGCGGTTGCTGCGGCCAGATCCCAATCGACGAACTGCGCCATGAACCAACCGTACCCGCGCTGGGCCAGCAGCGCGGGGGGTGGAAACCCTGAGTACACCCTGATCGACACTGCGTGAGAACGTCCGTGCTCAACGGCAACCACATGCGGCGAGAGCTGCGGCAACGCGGTCCAGCGCGATCACGGCTAGGTTCCCATCGGTGGTCTGGTCGGCCATGAACGCGAACGCCAGCGTCCGCCCATCGACGTCCACGACGATTCCGGTGAGCGAATTGACGCCGGTGAGCGTGCCTGTCTTCGCCCGCACCAGCCCGGCGGCGGATCCGCCCTCCTGCGACTTGAGGTACCGCGTGGAGAGCGTGCCCGAGTAGGCCGCGACCGGCAGTCCGCTGAAGATCGCATGCAGGTCGCCCCGGTCGGCCCGCGCGGCCATCGCCAGGATGCCCGTCAGCAGGGCGGGCGACAGCCGGTTGTTGCGGGAGAAGCCGCTGCCGTCGACCAGGCCGTACCCCGTGACCGGCAGCCCGAGCTCCTGCAGCACGCCCTTCATGGCGGTGGCGGCCCCTTCGAACGAGGCCGGCTGATTCTTGGCCATGGCCACCTGCCGTGCGAGCGCGTCCGCGAGCACGTTGTCGCTCTCCTGCAGCATGAACTCAACCATCCGGGCCAGCGGCGCCGACTCGACCTCGCCCAGCTCCCGCGCGCCCTGAGGAGCGGTGCCGGCGGCGACCGCGTTCGTGGGCACCCCGAGCGCCTTGGCGAACGCCTGAGCGGCCTGCAGGTCCGGCTGGGCGTACCGGTCGGAGTACTTCGCCGGCTTCGTCCGCCCGCCCTCGGTCATCAGCGGCGTGATGACGGCCCCGGAACCACCCGTGGTCGCGTCGGAGTCCCAGCCCGGCGCGATCCCGTTGCCGCTGAACACGGAGACGTCGTAGGTCACCTTCGTCGGTGCCGTGTCGCCGAGCGCCTTTTTGACCTTCGCCGCGAGGTCGTCGATGCGGGCCGCGCCGGGATAGTACGACGTCGGGAAGACCCCCAGCGTCGGGTCGCCACCGGCGACGATCACGACCTCGCCGGGCTGCGCTCCCGCGACGACTCTGGTCTGGATTCGGTACGCCGGGCCACGCACCGCCAGCACCGCCGCAGCCGTCACCACCTTGGTGGTCGACGCCGGGGTCATGGCGGCGTCCTGCTCCGACGAGAAGATCGACTGTCCGGTGGACACGTCGACCACCGACGCCGTGATGTGCGGCCCGAGCCCCCGCGCGGACAGCAGCGGGGCCAGCGACGCGGACACTCCCGACTCGGTCGGCATCGGCGTCTGGGTGTCCATCACCGCGAGCACCGGCGGCGGCGCCGGTGGAGCCGTGCCCGCGCGCCAGTGCGCCTTCGGCCCGCCCATGAGCGCGTCCACGATCTCCGGGCCCGCGAACACGGAAGTCGCGGCCATGGCGAGCGCAACGACCAGCGCCACGACGGCGCCGATCAGACCAGCCCACCCCCCGCGCTGTGGTGTTTCCCTCGACACCGGACCCTCCCCGTTTCGCCGCATGGTGCTGTACGCGAGACTAATGGTCGGCGCAGCGGTGCGAGGGTGAGGAGTCGTCACATGGACTTCGACGTCACGGTCGAAATCCCCAAGGGTCAGCGCAACAAGTACGAGGTTGACCACGCCACGGGCAGGATTCGGCTCGACCGGACGCTGTTCACCTCCACGCAATACCCAGCCGACTACGGCTACATCGAAGGCACGCTCGGCCAGGACGAGGATCCGCTCGACGCGCTCGTGCTCGTGCAGTCCCCGACGTTCCCCGGCTGCCTGATCCGCTCCCGCGCGATCGGTATGTTCCGCATGACGGACGAGAAGGGCGGCGACGACAAGGTCCTGTGCGTCCCGGCCGATGACCCCCGCCTGGAGCACCTGCGGGACATCCACCACCTGGGCGAGTTCGACCGCCTTGAGATCCAACACTTCTTCGAGGTCTACAAGGACCTGGAGCCCGGCAAGAGCGTCGAGGGCGCGACGTGGGTGGGCCGGGTAGAGGCGGAGGCGGAGATCGCCGAGTCGCGCCGCCGCTACCGGGAGGCGATCGAGGCCGGCACGTACCACGACCCGGGCGTCGCCCCGACCGCCCGTCCGGTCGAGTAGCCGTTCAGTAGCGTCACGAGCGCCCGGCCCTGCCTTGGCCGGGCGCTCGGCCGTTTTCCGGCCACTTCCCGGCCCGGCGCCGGCTTTCCCGCCCCTCGCGGCAGTGCACGGCTCCCGGCCATTTCCCGGCGCGGCGCGGGTTTCGACCTCGCGCCGACGCGCCGCGGGTGACCAGGGCCTCGCGCCGGGCTACGCGAACAACCCGTAGAGTCCCAGCACCGCGCAGGCCAGCG
Source organism: Dactylosporangium sp. NPDC000555 (assembly GCF_040300025.1). NCBI lineage: Bacteria > Bacillati > Actinomycetota > Actinomycetes > Micromonosporales > Micromonosporaceae > Dactylosporangium > Dactylosporangium sp. NPDC000555. The sequence continues at coordinate 213,977 of NZ_JBEPDB010000003.1, forward strand.
GCACGACCGCCACCACGCATAGCGTGTCGAGCAGATCGGCGCCCCGCCCCACGTACGGCGACGCCGGCCCCACCGCCGCCCGGGCGCCAGCGACGGCCACGATCAGCGCGACCAGCGGTACGGATGCGGCAACAACACGAACGTCGACCCGGACGAACAGCGCGATCAGGACGAAACCCGCCACACCCGCGACGATGAGCGGCAGACGCTGCCGAATCGTCAGGAACGTCCGCGCCCGCAGCAGCAACGCCGCGCCGGCGACCGCGACCAGCACCGTGCCGGAGATGTCGCCGGACAGGGCCAGCACCAGCGACGCGGCAACGCCGATGATCGCCAGGCCGAGCAGCATCCCGGTAAGCATCTCGTCGGTGCGCGCCACGGCCGCGAAGATCCGCGACCGGTCCGCCGCAGAGGTGAGCCCACGCCCGCTCGACGCGAGATCGCCGGGCAGCGTCACGATGGGCATGGGCAGCCTCCCGAGCCGGATCGCCAGCAGTGGCATGCCGGCGACGCCCGCGACCAGAACGGCGAGCATGACCGCGGCCGCGGCGGCCGGACGGGTGACGGTGGCGAGCAGCCCGCCCAGCGCGCCGAGCAGCCCGGCGGTCACCCCGGCCACGAAGACGCGTAGCAGGTGCGCGACGCCGACTGCGGCGAGCAGCGCGGCCAGCAGGAGCGCGACGGCGCCGAGCATCACGCGCCCCGCCGGTGTCGCCGGCTCGGGCGCGGCCAGCCACCCACCGGCCGCCGCGAACGGCAGCGCGAAGGCGGCCAGCCCTGCGCCGACCAGCGCGTCACCATACGCCCGCGAGGCCGTGATCCCGATGAGGACGAGCCCGACGGCGACGGCCGCAGCGGCTAGCGGCAGGCCGGCCCGGACCATCGACACCAGTGCGACCGCGAGGCCCGCGCCGGCGACCGCCAGTGAGGTCGCCCGGGTCGCGGCCGGACTCCACGGCATGCCGTGTCGCCGGGCGCCCGCGGCGATCGCCTCGACCACATCGTCGTACTCGAGCTCGGGCCAACCCGTCCGGGCCGGCACCAGGTGCAGGACCGCGCCGTCGTGGACGCCCTGCCCGGCCAGCCCGGCGGCAGCCGAGAGCGTTGTGCCGTCGGCGCGGCGCAGCAGCCAGCCGCCGTGCCGCTCGCCGTCGTCGGCGAGTCCCGTCCCCGCGTGCTGCAGGAGCTCGGGCAGGAGTTCAGCCAGCGGTACCGCATCTGGCACCGCGACATCGACGCGCCGCTGGGGTGCGTTGATCGTGATGCGGGCCAGACCGGCCGAGGCGGTGGACATGGAGATAGACGTACCACGCTGTCCCGCGTCGCGTTGTCCCCCAACGGCCGACGACTTCACTCGGTGACGAACTGTTCACGGAAAATCGACCGGGTCCACAAACCGTCGCACCCGCGCCCTAAAGTCCACGGCGTGACATCGGTAGTCGTCAAAAGATCACCTCGACGCCCCGCTCCGGAGATCCCGAGCGGGGAGCTGATCGTGGAGGCACCCCCGGAGGTCCCGCGGGCGCCCGCATCGCGCTGGCAGCAGATGATCCAGGTGGTACCGATGCTGACCGGCACCATCGCGACCGCACTGCTGTTCGCGGGGCGCGACGGCGGCACGTATTCCTATGTCATCGGTGCGATCTTCGGCTTCTCCACGCTGGGCATGCTGTTCAGCTCCGCCGGCGGCGACGCGCCGAAGAAAGCGGAGATGACGACGGCCCGCCGCGAGTATCTGCGGCACCTGGCGACGTTGCGCCGCCACGTGCGCGACACGGCCGCCAAGCAGCGCACCGGCCTGCACTACCGTCATCCGGACCCGCACTCGCTGTGGTCCGCGGTGGACAGCTTCCGGCTATGGGAGCGGCGGCCGGCCGACGGCGACTTCGCCATCGTGCGGGTCGCGGTCGGCCCGCAGACGCTCGCCACCCCGCTCATACCGCCGACGACCCGGCCGCTGGAGGATCTTGAGCCGATGGCCGCGGCAGCGCTGCGCCGGTTCCTCGACGCGTACTCGGTGGTGCCCGACCTTCCCGTGGCGATCTCGATGCGTAGCTTCGCGCGGATTCACCTGCGGGCGGGCCACGGGCACGGCTCGCGCGGGGGGCCGAGCGCCGGCCTGACCGGCGTGCACGACCCGGCCCGGGCGTTGGCCCGGGCCGTGCTCGCCCAGCTGGCCGTGTTCCACGCCCCCGATGACCTGCTGATCGCGGTGTGCGTGGCGCCCGAGCGGCGGGAGTGGTGGGAGTGGACGAAGTGGCTGCCGCACGCCCTTCACCCCACTCAAACCGACGCCATCGGGCCCGTCCGGCTGTTCGCCGACACCGCGAAGGAGCTTGAGGGACGCCTCGACGACCTGCTGCGCAGCCGCAGCCGGTTCGACGCCGGCCAGGGCCGGGGCAACTCGTCGGCGCCACACCTGGTCGTGGTCCTCGACGGCGGCGACCTGTCCGGCAGCGTCCACCTGGGCACCGACGGCGGCGTCGACGGCGTGACCCTGATCGACCTCGACCGGGAACCGCCGCGGCTGCTCGACCGCTCCGCGATCGTGCTCGACGCGTCGAGCGGCCAACTCACCACCATCTCGGCCGACAGCGACCTCGCCGAGCCGCAGCCGCCGATCGGGATCGCCGACGCGCTCGACCCGGCCGAGGCCGAGGCCGTCGCCCGGCGCCTGGCCCCGCTGCGGCTGGCGGTCGCCGCCGGCAGCGAGCAACAGGCGGGAGACGCCCGCGAGCCCGGCGCCGACCTGGACTTTCCCACGCTGCTCGGTATCGGCGACCCGGAGACGCTCGACATCGGCAAAACCTGGGTGCCCCGCCCGCACCGCGACCGGCTGCGGATCGCGATCGGCGTCGGGCAGCAGGGCCAGCCGGTCGACCTCGACCTGAAGGAGTCCGCCGAGGACGGAATGGGGCCGCACGGCCTGCTCATCGGCGCGACCGGCTCCGGCAAGTCCGAGCTGCTGCGCACACTGGTGCTCGGCCTGGCCGCCACACACTCGTCCGAGACGCTCAACTTCGTGCTCATCGACTACAAGGGCGGCGCGACGTTCGCCCGGATGGACCGGCTGCCGCACGTGGCCGCCTTCATCTCCAACCTGCGCTCGGAACTACTCTTGGTCGACCGGATGACCGACGCGATCACCGGCGAGGTGATCCGCCGCCAGGAGGTGTTGCGCCGCTCCGGCGACTACGACTCGGTCCGCGACTACGAGCGCGCCCGGGCCGGTGGCGCGCCGCTGGCGCCGCTGCCCAGTCTGCTGATCGTCTGCGACGAGTTCAGCGAGCTGCTGGAGGCCAAGCCCGACTTCATCGACCTGTTCGTGCAGATCGGGCGGGTCGGCCGGTCGCTGGGGATGCACCTGCTGCTCGCCTCGCAGCGGCTGGAGGAGGGCCGGCTGCGCGGCCTGGACACACACCTGTCGTACCGCATCGGCCTGCGCACGTTCACCTCGCTCGAGTCGCGGACGGTGCTGGGCGTGCCCGACGCGTACGAACTGCCGAAGAAGCCCGGCGGCCACGGCATCCTGAAGTCCGGCACCGAGCCGCTGACCAGGTTCAAGGGTGCCTACGTCGGCGGGCTCTGGCGGCGCACCGGGCGGGCCGCGGCCGTGTCCGGCGTTGGCGGGCGGCCGCGAGTGATGCGGTACGGTACGCGGCACGTGCCGGTCCCGCCAGCACCCAGGCCCGAGGCCGAGCCGGCGGAGGCGCCCGAGGGTGAGAGCCTGCTGGACATCGTCGTCGAACGGCTCGCCGGTCGAGGCGTTCCGGCGCACCAGGTGTGGCTACCGCCGCTGGCGAGCTCGGCCCCGCTCGACGACCTGCTCGGGCCGATGACGGTCGACCAGGACCGGGGGCTGACCGTCACCGGCCCTCAGCTGCACGGCGCGCTCCACGTGCCGGTCGCGCTCATCGACAATCCGCTGGAACAGCGCCGAGACGCGCTGTGGTTCCGGCTCGACGGCGCGCAGGGGCACGTGGCGGTCGTCGGCGGCCCGCGCAGCGGCAAGTCCGTGGCACTGCGCACACTGATCACCGCCTTGGCGCTGACGCACACGCCGGTGGAGGTCCAGGTGTACTGCCTGGACTTCGGCGGTGGTCAGCTGGCCGGGCTGCGCGGGATGCCGCACGTCGGCGGGGTCGCGGGCCGGCTCGACGCCGCCCTCGTCCGGCGTACCGTCGGCGAGGTCGCATCACTGCTCGCCGCTCGCGAGCAGCACTTCGCCGCGGGCGGGATCGACAGTATGGCCGCCTACCGGCGGCGCCGGGCGGCCGGTGGTGCCGGCAGCCCCGACGACGGCTGGGGCGACGTGTTCCTGGTCGTCGACGGCTGGCAGAGCGTGCGCAAGGACTACGAGGAGCTCGAGGCCGTCCTGTTCGACATCGCGGCCCGCGGCCTGTCGTACGGCATCCACATGGTCGTCTCCGCGTCCCGTTGGATGGACCTTCGCGCCAACTTCCGCGACCTGTTCGGGGCGCGGATCGAGCTGCGGCTCGGCGACGCGACCGAGTCACTGGCCACGCGTAAGGCGGCCGCCGGCGTACCGGCCGACGCGCCTGGGCGGGGCATCACGACGGAGGGTCTGCACCTGCTGGTGGTCCAGCCGCAGCTCACCAACGGCGAGCCGGGCGAGCTGGTGCAGGCGATCGCGTCGTCCTGGAGCGGGGCGCCGGCGCAGCCGGTGCGCCTGCTGCCCGCCGTCGTGCCGTACTCGGCCGTCGCCGACGACGCGGACCCGGCGAACCGCTTCGCGCTGCCCATCGGCGTCGCGGAGTCCGACCTGCGTCCGGTGCGGGTCGACTTCGCGAGCGAGCCGCACTTCATGGTGTTCGGCGAGGCCGAGTCGGGCAAGTCGACCCTGCTGCGGGTGATCGCGACCATGATCAGCACGCGTTTCACGCCGGAGGAGGCGCGGATCGTGCTGATCGATCACCGCCGGAGCCTGCTCGGCGCGGTGCGCACAAAGCACCTGATCGGCTACGGCACTGGCACGCAGCAGACCGAGGACCTGATCACCTCGGTCGCCGACTACATGGAGCGGCGGTTGCCGGGCCCCGACGTGACCGAGGAGCAGCTGCGAAGCCGCGGCTGGTGGACCGGGCCGCAGTGCTTCGTCCTCGTCGACGACTACGACCTGATCCCGACCGGCGCCGGCAATCCGCTGTCGCCTCTGCTGCCCTACCTGGCCCAGGCCCGCGACATCGGCCTGCACCTGATCCTGACCCGCCGCAGCGGCGGTGCGGGCCGCGCCCTATACGAGCCGGTCATCCAGCGCCTCAAGGAGCTGGCGTCGCCCGGCCTCATCATGTCCGGCGACCGCGAAGACGGCGTGGTGCTGGGCGACGTCAAGTTCGGGCCGCTCCCGCCGGGCCGCGGCCGCCTCGTGACGAGAAGGGAGAACGGCATCCTGATCCAGGTCGCCGACCTCCCCGCGGCGTAGCAAGGCCCCAATCGGCCAGCCTCCCCGCAGGCAGAGACCCACACGGGCGCTGAGACCTACCACCGGCGAGGGCGGCGGTGGGTTGCTTGTTGCCGCCTTTCGGCGAGTGAGCGTACCGGGCTGACAGATCTGGGCATCGCCGTCCAAAATGGGTCCATCGCGCTTACCGCCATAGTCCGCGCCGCCGGCCGTGTCCTTGCCATAGGGCTGTCGGCGGCGCTCGGCTGTGCGGTGGCGGTTGAGGCGGCGCCCGGTGTCGCGGCGGCCGATCAGGTCCGGGGTCGGCAGTGGCAGTTGGCGGCGCTCGATGTACGCGAGGCCTGGAAGGTTTCCGTCGGCAAGGGTGTGATCGTCGCGGTCATCGACAGCGGAGTCGACGCGGGGCATCCGGATCTTGCGGGGCAGGTGCTGCCCGGGATCGATCTCGTGGACCCGGAGGCGAACAACGCCGGGAAGGTCGATCCCGTCGGGCACGGGACGACCGTGGCGGCGCTGATCGCGGGGAACAGCAAGAACAGCTCCGGGGTCGAGGGGATCGCGCCGGGGGCCAAGATCCTGCCGATCCGGGTCCTGAACAAGGAGAACAAGTACGACGATCCGGATGTCGTGGCGCAGGCCGTGCGGTGGGCCGTGGACCACGGGGCGACCGTGATCAACCTGTCACTCGGCGGCGCGCTGCGCGATGAGGCGATCGCGGCTGCGCTGCGGTACGCGGCGGCGCACGACGTCGTCGTCGTCGCGTGCACCGGCAACATCGCCACCGATCCGTCGATTCGCCAGGTGTGGTACCCGGCGCGGGAGCCCGGGGTCGTAGCCGTCGCCGGGCTGGAGACGGCGCGGACCGGCGGGGCGAACCCGGCCGGCAACGGCGGGCGGACGCTGTGGTCGGGATCGCTCACCGGGCCCGAGACGGTGCTGACGGCGCCGGCCGTGAACCTCACCGGAGCGAGGCCCGGCGGCGGTTACTGGCAGGTGCATGGCACCAGCTTCGCCGCACCGCTGGTGGCGGGGGTGGCCTCGCTGGTGCGGGCGCGGTACCCGCGGATGAACGTGGCCAACGTGATCAACCGGCTGATCGAGACCGCGAAGGATCTGGGGCCCGTGGGGCGGGACGACCGGTTCGGGTACGGCGAGGTGGACCCCGTCGCGGCGCTGCGCAACAGCGTGCGCGAGGTGGCAACGAACCCGCTGACCCAGGCGCTGCCGCAGCCGGCGGTGAGCGGGAGCGCGCAGGCCGACGTGTCTTCGCCGATGCACCCGGGCGGGGCGGCGGCGCCGATGCCGATGCCGATGCCGTCCACCTTGCTGGCGGAGAACGACGGACGGAACGGGACCGGCGCGGTCGCCAGGCTGGTTGTCATGCTCATGATCACGGTCGGCGGCGCGACCGGCGTATTACTGCACCGTCGCCGCCAGGGCGCGCGGGCACCGACACCATAAGAGCCAACAGGTCAGCGGGCACCGACACTGTAAGAGTCAACGGGCCAGCGCCAGCCACGCTCTAAAGACGCTGTGAACGGGACGGTATGGAACCGCTATGCGCACTTGCCGGTGCTCGTCGCGTCCGTGTGCGCCTTGCCCGCCTCCGCGACGACCGACGCCTCGTCCGCCGTCACCGCGAAGCCCGTCTGCGGGTCGTCGGCAGCCGCGGCGAAGATGACGCCCAGGACCGTGCCGTCCGGGGAGAGCAGCGGGCCGCCCGAGTTTCCGGAGCGGACCAGCGCGCGGATGGTGTAGATCTCCCGGGTGACCTTGCCGTTCTCGTAGATGTTCGGACCGGTGATGTTGCGGTGGTCGCGGATGCGGGCCGACTGTGCGTCGTACGGGCCGTCGAGCGGATAACCGAGCACGATCGCGTCGGCGTTGGACTCGGACTTCGTCGCGGCGAACCGCATGCTCGGGGCGTTGAGGTTCTTGACGTACAGCACCGCGAGGTCGCGCTCCGGGTCGTAGGCGACGACGGTCGCGGGCAGCTGGCGCGAGGAGCCGTCGACGAGGACGTTGACGGTCTTGGTGCCGGCGACCACGTGGGCGTTGGTCATCACGCGGTTCGGTGCGTAGACGAACCCGGAGCCCTCGATGCGCCGCGAACAGCTCGGCGCCTGGCCCAGGATCTTGACGACCGACTTCTTGGAGTTCTTGACGAGCTCGGAGCCGGCGAGCGCGGGGTCAGGCGGGGAGACCTCCTTGACCCGCGTCGGGGACAAGCCGTCGAACACGTTCGGGAAACCGCGCGTGTCGACCGTGTTGCGCAGCGCCTGCGACAGCGCGTCGGCCTGCGCGGGCATGGCCTTGTCGACCACGTTCAGGATGATCGAGTTGCTCACCGCGCGGGCAAGCCAGGGCAACGACGAAGCGCTCAGCGGTGCGGCGACCAGCCACACGACGAGCAGGACCGCGACCAACGAGACCACGGCGCCGCCCGCGTTGTCCGCGGTCTGCGCGTTGCGGCTCACGATCGCGTTGCGCAGCCGGTTGCCCACGAAGCTGGCCAGCGCCTGACCGGCCACGGCCAGGCCGAAGACGGCGGTGAGCGAGATCACCACACGGGCCGGGTCAGACGTGAAGAAGCGCTCGGCGAGCAGCGGCCCGAGCTGCAGGCCCAGGAGCGCGCCGCCGAAGAAGCCGACGAATGACAGCAGACCGACAAGGAACCCCTGGCGATAGCCGTTGATGGCAAACATCACCATGAGGAGCACGAGGACGATATCGATCACGCTGCCAGACACGCATTCAATGTACGGGTGTGGCACCAGATGCCGGCAGTTCCTCAACCCGGCCGGTCGGCCAGTCCACCGCCCATCCGCCGAGTTCCAGCAGCGTGGACAGCACGCCTGCGGTGAAGCCCCACACCAGCATGTCGTGTATCCGAAACGCCGGGCCGATCCATCCGCTCGGGTGGCGAAGCCGCAGGCGGTGCGCCGGATCGACCAGCTCGCGGATCGGCAGGCGCTCGACGCGGGCCACCTCGTGCGGGTCGGCGGGGCCGACCGGGTGCGGCTCGCGCCACCAGGCGAGCACCGGTGTGACGAGGAAATTGCTCACCGGGATCCACATCGTGGGCAGGGTGGCGACGACCTCGACCGTGCTTGGGTCCAGGCCGACCTCTTCCTCTGCCTCGCGCAGCGCGCAGGCGATCGTGTCGGCGTCGCCGGGGTCGACCGCCCCGCCGGGGAAGGCGGGCTGGCCGGCGTGGTTGCGCATGGTCGCGGCGCGTTGCAGGAGGAGCACGTCGGGCCCGGTCGCGGGGTCCTCGCCGAACAGCACCAACACCGCGCTCTGTCGCCGCCCCTCGCCGTCCGGGGTGGGCAGCCGCGTGAAGTCGGTGGCCTCGGCCGAGCGCACCCGAGTGAGGAGAGGTTCGAACCAATCCGGCAGAGCGCTCATACCGACACCCCGAGGTACTGCTGCGTCAGCTCCTTCAGCCGGGCCTCGGTGAGCGCCTCGCCCTGGTAGGCGTACGCGATCCGGCCGCCCGGCGTGATGAACAGCGTCGCCGGCAGCGACGACATCAGCGCCTTCGACACCAGCGGGCTCACCGCGATCGCCAGCTGCTGGCCCTGATCCTCCAGCATCGGGAAGGTCAGCTTCTTGTCGTCGATCACGGCCTTGGCCTTGTCGTGGCGGTCCTTCGTGACCACGCCCACGACCCGGACGCGGCCGGCGCCGTCCGCGGCGAACTGGGCCAGCGCCGGCAGCTCGGCCCGGCACGGCTCGCACCAGGAGGCCCAGAGGTTGACGATCGTGGGCTGGCCGCCCAGGTCGGCGATGTCGGTGTACCGGCCGCCGAAGAAGCACGGCAGCGCCATCGCCGGCAGCGCGGGCCCGGATTCGGCACTCCCGGAAGCCGCCGAAGAAGCCGAAGACCCGGAAGCCGTCGAAGAGGCCGAAGACCCGGGAGGCGTCGAAGAAGCCGAAAACTCGGAAGGCGCCGACGACGCTGAGGAGTCGGACGGCGCGGGCGAGGCGCGCTCGATGCATCGCGGACCCGTCGGGGCGCCCGCGTCTTTAGGCGCCTTGACGTCGGCGGTGCAGGCCGCGAGCCCGAGCAGTAACGCCCCGGCCAGGAGCAGCCGGCCCCTCACCGGACCAGCTCGGCGAGCTCGGCTGCGCGGGGACCCTTGAGCAGCTTGACCGCCTCCTCGACGCCGGTCGGGCCCAGGCCGTACGCCGGGCAGTCCCGCCGCAAGGTGCACGCCCCGCAAGCGGGCTTGCGCGCGTGACAGACGCGGCGGCCGTGGAAGATCACGCGGTGCGAGAGCATGGTCCAGTCACGCGGCGCGAAGAGGGCGGCCACGGCGAACTCGATCTTCACCTCGTCGGTCTCGCTCGTCCAGCGCCAGCGCTGGACGAGCCGGCTGAAGTGGGTATCGACGGTGATCCCGGGCACATCGAAGGCGTTGCCGAGGATCACGTTCGCGGTCTTGCGCCCGATCCCGGGCAGCGCCACGAGCTCGGCGAGCGTGCCGGGCACCTCGCCGTCGTGCCGCTCGACGAGGGCCTGGCCCAGCCGGATCAGCGAGTCGGTCTTGTTGCGGAAGAAGCCGGTCGGCCGGATGAGGTCCTGCATCTCCAGGTGGTCGGCCGCGGCGTAGGCGGCGGCGTCCGGGTAGCGCGCGAACAGCTTCGGCGTCACCTCGTTGACCCGCACGTCCGTGCACTGCGCGGAGAGGATCGTGGCGACGGCGAGCTCGAGCGGGTTGGTGTAGTCCAGTTCGCAGTGCGCGTCGGGGTGGATGATCGCAAGCGCGCGTCCCATACGCCGCGCCCGTCGCTTCAACGCCAGCGCGGTCTCGGTCACGCAACGACAATACGTCGCCCGCGACCGAGGCCTCGATCGAGCAGCCGCGCGTTGTGCCACCGTCAGGACGCTAGGCGGCCGGCGGCGTGATGGTCCCGTCCTCGGCGATCTTCGCCCCGGTGGTCGGGAAGTCCTGCTTCGTGAGGTTGGACACGAACGGGATCGCCTGCTTCTTCGGGTCGGGCCGGGGCAGACCCGGCGCGACCATGTAGGTGGCGGTCAGCGAGCCGCTCTTCCACGTGCCGTCGCCGAGCAACTGGACCTTGAGCACCCCGCCGATGCCGACCGTGCCGTTGTAGCTCAGCGCCTTGTACCCCGCGAAGTTGCCCAGGCTGTAGGCGATCAGCCGGCCCTTGTAGAACTCCATCGCGCGCATCACGTGCGGGCCGTGCCCGACGACCAGGTCGGCGCCTGCGTCCACGACCCGGTGGCCGAACGCGATCGGGTCGCAGCGGTTCTCGCCGAGAAACATCTCCGTGCCGGGCTTGACGTGGGTCTTGTCCGCGCCCTCGGCGCCCTGGTGGACCTGCACGACCACGATGTCGGCCTTGGTCGTGGCCTCCTTGACGATCTTCTCGGCGGCGTCGAGGTCGGAGCAGAGGTTCGACCACTTGTAGGAGGCGAACCCGATCACGGCGATCTTCACGCCCTTGGCCTCGCCGACGGAGATCATGCCCGGCCAGCCGGTGTATTTGATCCCCGCGCCGTCCAGCGCCTTCTGCGAGTTCTTGTAGCCCACCTCGCCGAAGTCGTACGCGTGGTTGTTAGCCATGGTCATCATCGCGAAGCCGGCGTCCTTGAGGTTTTGCACGAACGCGGGCGGGGTGCGGAACGCGAAGCAGGTCTTGCCGGCACTCTCGGCGGAGCACTTGCCCACGCCGGTGTCGTCGGTCAGCACCTGCTCGAGGTTGCCCATTTGGAAGTCGGCGGCGAGGTACTGATTCACCGGGTCGAAGAAGCCCTTGCCGTTGTCCGGCGGCAGGCCGCCGGGGGCCATGCCCATGACGATGTCGCCGGTCGCGCTCAGCGTGATGCCGTCGGCCGGGCCGGGGACGGCGCCGGCGGCCTTCGACCCGGCGGGCCCGGAGCTGCCGGCCCCGACCGCCTGCTCCTGGGTCGGGCTCGGGCCCGCGGGGGGCTTGTCGTCGCCGCCGAGGAACGTGGCCGCGCCCGCGGTGCCGGCACCGATGACCACCGCCGCCACGGCACCGACGATGATCGCGGTCCGCCGCCCGCCGCCGCGCGGGGGCGTGGGCGGGGGCTCGCCGGGAAGCGGCAGCTTGCGGCGGCCGGCGCGCTCCTCGGGCTGATACGCCTTGGCCGAGTACAGATCCTCCGGACGGGTCGGCCCGGGGATCGGCTCTCGGCCGCCCCCGTACAGCGGCCCGGTGCCCTCGTTGCCGCCGTGGATCGGCCCGGTGCCCTGGTCGCCGCCGCGGTGGATCGGCCCCGTGCCCTCGTTGCCGCCGTAGACATTGCCGGTGCGGCCCGCCGCAAAGCCGTCAAAACGGCCCGTACCGGGGCCGTAACCCCCGGCCTGCCCGGTCGGTTGTTCGTGTGGAGACGCGGGAGAGGCACCGTACCCGGTCCGGTCGTCGCGCCGTTCCGGCTGCTCGTCCGGCCAGCGAGACGGTCCGCCGTACACCGTCATGGGTCCCCTCACTCCACACTCGGCGACTCCCCGCGCCCACATCGAGCGCGAGCGGGTCGTGTCCGACGCGAAGATATCGCACCTCGGCGAGCCCGGTACCGCCCTTGTGTGCGACAGCCGCGCCGCAGGTCGACGAGTATCATGACCTCCTGCCCAACGTCCGGAACACGACCCCGTATGCCTAAACTGGCGTTCGCGCGGTCGCTTTCGAAGCGGACGACGCGCCGAAAGATTGAGGTGGACGCGATGGACGAGGTACTGGCTCGCAGCGGCATTTTCCAAGGGGTCGAGGCCGAGGCCGCCGAATCCCTCGCCAAGGAGATGGAGACGATCGACGTCCGCAAGGGCGAGGTCGTGTTCAGCGAGGGCGAGCCCGGCGACAGTCTGTACATCGTGCTGTCCGGAAAGATCAAGGTGGGTCGCCGCGCGGCCGACGGGCGGCAGAACCTGATCGCGGTCATGGGCCCCAGCGACATGGTCGGCGAGCTGTCGCTGTTCGACCCGGGCCCGCGCACGGCCACCGCCACCGCGGTGCTCGACACCCGGCTGGCCCGGCTACGCAAGCAGGCGCTGCGGCCCTGGCTGACCAACCGGCCGGAGATCGCCGAGCAGCTGCTGCGCGTGCTGGCCCGGCGCCTGCGCCGGACGAACGACGCGCTGGCTGACCTGATCTTCACCGACGTGCCGGGCCGCGTGGCCAAGACGCTGCTGCAGATGGCCGGCCGCTTCGGCACCCGCGACGGCGGCGTCCTGCGGGTCAATCACGACCTCACGCAGGAGGAGATGGCACAGCTCGTCGGCGCCTCGCGCGAGACGGTGAACAAGGCCCTCGCCGACTTCGCCTCGCGCGGCTGGCTGCGGCTCGACGGCAAGAGCGTGATCATCATGGACCCGGAGCGCCTCGCCCGCCGCGCGCGCGTGTAACTGACAGCAGGAGACACCCCTGAGCCGCCCGCCAACCGGGCGGCTTAGTTTTCGGGCAGAAAACAATCAGTCTTGACTGTTTGTTTTTCGCGGTACACCCTGAAGCAATGACCGCACAGCAGGAGCGCAGCCGCGTCACCCAGCGGCGCCTGTTGGAGGCCACCGTCGAGTGCCTCTACGAGTTCGGCTGGTCCGGCGCGACCACCACGGTCATCGCCGAGCGGGCCGGCGTCTCCCGCGGCGCCCAGCTGCACCACTACCCGACGCGCACCGCCCTGGTGCTCGCCGCCGTGCAGCACCTCGCCGAGCGGCGGGCGGAGGAGATCCGTACCGAGGCCGCGGCGCTCACCGGCGATCGCGAGCGGCGCCTCGACCACGTGATCGAGCTGCTCGCGTCGGCATTCACCGGCCCGCTGTTCGTCGCCGCGCTCGAGGTCTGGGTCGCCGCGCGCACCGACGCCGAGCTGCGCGACGCGCTCGTGCCGATCGAGGCCCGGGTCGGCCGCGAGATGCACCGCCTGACGGTCGAGCTGCTCGGCGCCGACGAGTCGCGGCCGGGCGTGCGCGAGGCCGTCCAGGTGACGCTCGACCTGCTGCGCGGGCTCGGCGTCGCCAACCTGCTCACCGACGACACCCCGCGCCGCACCCAGCTCCTCGCGGCGTGGAAGCACCAGCTGGCAAGTCTCATCTAGAGGACCGACCGGGAGATGGCGATGGTGCTGCTGGACGAGGTACTGCGAGACCTGCACGCGGAGTCCGAGGCGCTCGACCGGCTGGTCAGCGGCCTGAGCCCGCAGGACTGGAGCCGGCCGACCCCCGCACCAGGCTGGACCGTCGCGCACCAGATCTCCCACCTGCACTGCACCGACGAGCTCGCCACACGCGCCAACGCCGACCCCGCCGGATACATCGCCTGGCTCAACGAGACATTCGAGGACCCCGCCACGTTCGTCGACCGGGCCGCCGCGGCCGGCGTGGTCCCGCCCGATGTGCTGCTCCCCCGCTGGCGTGCCGGCCGCGCGGCGCTCGCCCGGGCATTGACGGGCGTTCCGCCCGGTGAAAGGCGCCCCTGGTTCGGTACCGCGATGTCGCCGCTGTCCAGCGCGACCGCCCGGATGATGGAGACCTGGGCGCACGGGCGGGACATCGCCGAGACGTTCCCCGACGACGAGCTGGCGCGGGAGCACCTGCGCCCCACGGAGCGGCTCCGGCACGTGGCCCACATCGGGTACCGCACGGTCGGCCACGGCTTCGAAAGCCACGGCCGGCCGGCCCCGGAGTCGCCGTTCCGGGTCGAGCTGTCCACGGTCGGCGGGGCGCTTTGGGTGTACGGTCCGCCGGACGCGCCCAACCGGGTGACCGGACCGGTTCTGGACTTCTGTCTGCTGGTCACGAGGCGCCGGCACCCCGCCGACCTGGCCCTGCAGGCGACCGGCGACGACGCCGCCGAGTGGCTGACGCTGGCTCAGGCGTTCGCCGGCCTGCCCGGCGCCGGCCGCGAGCCCCGGGCGGCGGCACGATGAGCACCGGCGCCGCGCTGCGGATCGGCAACGCCTCCGGCTTCTACGGCGACCGCCTCACCGCCTGGCGCGAGATGCTCGACGGCGGCGAGCTGGACGTGCTGACCGGCGACTACCTCGCCGAGCTGACCATGCTCATCCTGGGCCGCGACCGCATGAAGGACCCGGCGACCGGCTACGCCAAGACGTTCCTGCGCCAGCTCGAGACCGTCCTGGGTACCGCGCAGGAGCGCGGCGTCCGCCTCGTGAGCAACGCCGGCGGGCTCAACCCGGCCGGTCTGGCCGAGGCGATCCGGGCGCTCGCCACCCGCCTCGGCCTGCGGGTCGCGGTCGCCCACGTCGAGGGCGACGACGTCACGGACCGCGCCGCCGAGCTGGGCCTGGGGCGGCCGCTGACCGCCAACGCGTACCTCGGCGCGTTCGGCATCGCCGAGTGCCTCTCCGCCGGCGCGGACGTCGTCGTCACCGGCCGGGTCACCGACGCGTCGCTGGTCGTCGGCCCCGGCATCGCCCGCTTCGGCTGGACCCGCGACGACCTCGACGCCCTGGCCGGCGCCACGGTCGCGGGCCACGTGCTCGAGTGCGGGGCACAGGCCACCGGCGGCAACTTCGCGTTCTTCACCGAGCTGCCCGACGGCGCCCGCCGCCCCGGCTTCCCGCTCGCCGAGCTGCACGCCGACGGCAGCGCGGTGATCACCAAGCACCCCGGCACCGGCGGCGCGGTCACGGTCGAGACGGTGACGGCGCAACTGCTGTACGAGATCGGCGCCCCCGCCTACGCCGGCCCCGACGTCGTCGCCGACTTCGCCACGATCCGCCTCACCCCCGACGGCCCCGACCGCGTCCGCATCGACGGGGTCTGCGGCGCCCCGCCCCCGGAGACCGTCAAGGTCGGCGTGAACGCGCTGGCCGGCTTCCGCAACACCATGACGTTCGTGCTGTGCGGCCTGCGGATCGAGGAGAAGGCCGCCCTGGTGCGCGCCCAGCTGGAGGACGCGCTCGGCCCGGAGGGCCTGGAGTTCGCGCTGGCCCGCACCGACCACCCCGACGCCGCCGACGAGCCGTCCGCGAGCGCCCTGCTCACCGTGCACGTGAAGGACCAGGACCCCAAGCGCGCCGGGCGGACGTTCTCGCAGGCCGCCGTGGAGCTGGCGCTGGCCTCGTACCCGGGGCTGACGCTGACCGCGCCGCCGGGCGACGCCACCCCGTTCGGCGTCTTCACCGGTCATGCGGTGCCGCAGGGCGCGGTCGACCACGTGGCCGTGCTGCCGGACGGGACCCGGCGTCGCATCGCTCCACCCGAGTCGCCGGATACGGTGAAATGTCCCAAAAATCAGGACGCGCCAGCGGCTGGACGCTCCGAAGCCAGCCCCACGGGCGGCCCCACGGGCGGCCCCACGGGCGGCCCCACGGGCGGCCCCACGGGCGGCCCCACGGGCGGCCCCACGGGCGGCC